>CAYZRH010000025.1:0-30680 GCA_964480805.1 uncultured Desulfurococcaceae archaeon | reverse complement strand
TCACGGTCTCCGCTGAGCCGCCTACGGGAGCCTCATTGGCTCCCCTCGGGAACTCAGCGGTCACCGATATATTTATTAGTTCTTCTTAGTTTATAAATTATACCGCCTCAGCCTACCTCATAGCCTTAAAAGAGATAAAAGAATATAGAATGATATAGAAAGCTACAGATTAATGTTTCTGCCTCCATCCTCTACAAGACGTTACGCTCCAATGGAGCCATTAACCCCAACTACTCCATTACTTAAGTTGAGAAATTTCATTATAGCTATAAAACCAATCGTCCCATATACTAGGTAATGGGTATGATTTCTTTACCTATCTGTCCCAGATTACCAACAGTCAATGGGACAGAATGATATGGGTTCCAGCTTTCGGAGCCGGAGGTCCCGAGTTCAAACTCCGGCGGGCCCGCTATGACTGAATTTAATATGTTTAATCTCTTAATCTGTAGTTAAATAACTTTCTAATTATCCGGATATTCGCCCGCTTCTTTGAGTATTTCTTCTTCAAGGTTCTTGGATATACGGAAGCCTGCCTTTTTGAGTTTGTTAAGCTCTTCTTTTAGACTTTCTATTAATCCTAGCCTCTTAGCCCGTAATAATATACCTAGAGTGCCAGTCACGTGGAGTCCTAGTCTTTTAGCTTGGAGCCGGGCTTCTCTGTCATCTAAGAGGACTAGATCGGCGTTTACCTCTAGGGCTAATACTATAGCTTCCGCTTCTCCCTTATCCAATACCAGTTGGAGAATATTCTTTAAACGCTTATCTCTTATCTCTACAACTCTTATCCACGAAGCTTCTTTCACCTCCCTTGAACCAGGCCTACCCCTTCCTTCTACTACAACCTCACAATATACAGCTGGGGGAATCAGTATTTCTTTAAAGAATTCTCTCAAGAGATAAAACCGCCTTATCTGTGAAAGATGTATTAAAGGACCTGAATTCGCTACAACAACTTTATGCCTCAGCAAAAGCTATGTCATCCTCCAGCTCCTCTTTCGTATAGTGTCTTCTAACTCCCCTCTTAGCTAGCTCCTCCAAAAACTCCCATTTAGATAACCCAGCAAGACGGCGAGCCTGCCCAAGGCTGAGTATCCCCTTAGCATAGAGAGCTACCGCTAACTCTATCCGGGCAACTCTCTCAAACTCCTTCTCCGGGATCCTAGCACCCTCAACAATATCCCTTGGGATTTTTATTATAATATAACCACTCTTGGACAACCACCATGCACCCAAGTATTACTAATATAGTTATAACTAATTATAAAGCTCTTACTTAATACTAATAAAAAGCTAAAATCCCCTTAAAAAGCCTAGATTCTATAGAACAGTAGCTGAGATGGCAAGAGGAACGTATTCTGACTATATTCTTCTGTAAAGCCTTAATGCTCATTTAATCTCTCTCAAAGCTTGCCAAGAGGAATCCTATGATCCTATGAAACTTCGGCAACTCGCTTGATACTAGATGTAACTACTTTAACCTTTTATTAGAACATTGTACGCATAAAAGCCGTTTACCAGCCACTATGCAAAAAGGATAGTATTCAACAACACTAAACCCTCAGATTAACTGTCCCATATACTAGATAATAGGTATGAAAACTATACCTAACTGTCCCAGATTTATATCAGAAGATGGGACATTTCTTTTTGAGTGCCAGCCTTCGGAGCCAGTGGTCCCGGGTTCAAATCCGGCGGACTCACCACATAGTGTTTACTTCATCTCTCATTAAAGTATGATTCACTGATTATGATGATTAATGTGCTTGTTCTGGCTTTGACAACTCTTAATAGACTTTTAGAGTATGTCAACTTTATGGGGAGAGAGTTGAGTCTAGTAGCTGAGGTTGCTAAGAGGCTAGGTGTTAAGCTAGAGGTTCTAGAGAAGGATGCTCTGAGGCTATGGCTTAAGCATAGGCTTAGAAGTGTTGAGGCCGAGATAGCGTCAATACTAGGTAGGTATGAAGTGAAGAGCTTAGAGGAGCTTGAAGCTAGGATTAAGAGTGGCAGCATACCAGAGCATCCAGCATGGGAAGACCTTATTGTTCTTGAGAACTTGGAAGAGGAGAGGAAGCGTATTATAGAGGTGCTCCGGGAGATTGAAAAACAATCCGATTGAGGATATTTACTGCTGGCTAGTTAGAGAAGGTGTAAAGAGGTTTAACGATATAATTAGCGAGATTATACGCTATGAGACCCCGCCGGGCGTACTGGTGAAAGTTAGGGTTATCATGGTTGATGGAAGTTTCTTAGACATATACTGGAGCCCTACTGGGAGGTATAGTCTACACTATGAACGACGCCACATAAATGGGAGACTCTATCGTCACGATAACGCACCGCATCCCAAGCATAGCCATGTAAGGACATACCCAAAACACTACCATAACGGCAATGAGGACAATGTGGTAGAAAGTTGCTTACCAGACAAGCCAGTTAAAGCAGTAGAAGAGTTCCTTAAAACAATAAGAGAGATAGTGAAGAGTAAGCTTAAAAGAAGCACAGAATAAAGGAGCTTGGGAAAACATTTGGCATGTATGAGGCAAAGAAGATTGTGAAAGAGTATCTTGCACTTACAAGGCTTAACTACTGGAGTCCAAGAACAAGTGCATCAAGATTAGCCCTACCCGTAGGAATGACTGATAAACTATCCTACATATTATTCAAGGGAATACCGGTAAGAGTTAAATAAGCATAAGTAGTAGTGAGAAAGCCAAAGTTATTGTCCATATATTAGATAATAGGTATGAATTCTACCGTAACTGTCCCATTTTCTCATCAACTGCTGGGACATTTGCTTTTAAGTACTGGCCTTCGGAGCCAGTGGTCCCTGGTTCAAATCCCAGCGGGTCCACCACACAGAATACCATATAATCACTATCATCACCTATGTTTAGCCTTGTGAGTTTGAGAAGTTCCAGGGCTTATGGTAAGTGCTGGTAGTGATATGTGTTAGGTTATTTTTCACATCATAACCTTTATCTTGTAGTATCCCTTGTTAAAGGGTATGCTATGTAGATGTATTTGTAAGGGTATTGGATGGATTATTCTCTGTTTATGCTCCTATAATGTTAGCAATGTCTCTATTGTAGTCGGGGCTTTATGGTTCTCTGTGTTTCTTAAGCTCTTTCACCCTATTGATGGCTGCGTTATACTCTTCTATTAAGTAGAAGGCTTCTATCCCTGCTTGTTTAGAGTTGTTGACAAGTGTCCTATCGTTAGCTATTGTAATGCTATTGGTTAGTATCGCGGTGGCTATGTAGTAGGCGTCTATGGCTCGAGGGTGAATTCTATCGGCTACGTATAGGGCTAGGTTGAATATTTCCTCTTCCCCTAGCAGGTTAAACTTCCTCGTTAGCTGTAGTAGTTTCTCACGTTCTGCCCTATAGCCGAGCCTACGTGCTACAGCTATAAGCTCAACTTCGATTACCCTGGGTGCGTATAGTGGTAGGCCCTCTATATGTTTAAGGAGATTTACTGCCTTTACAAATCTCTCCGGGTTTCTACTAAATAACGCGTCTATTAATATACTCGCGTCAATGACTATCACTCCCTCATCTCCTCGAGAAGCACTTCAATATCATCAACCTTAGGAGTCTCCTTTCTAAGACTCTCCACGAGCTCTGCAAGACCGTGTGCTACTTTCCTCTCAACACTTATAATAACCTCCTCGCCCTCCCGAAGCTCTACTGGCTCCAGCGGCTTTAGCACACCCTTCTCATACCTCACTCTTATGACCTTGGACACGTCCTAGCCACCATTTATATACTATATGTCTAAGACAATTATCTTTTCTCCGAATTATGTGTTTCCAAGTTATCAGCAACGGTATTTCAAGGAATAATCATCTATGAAGAGCACTTCCACTTAACGGGTTTACACTTGGAAACATTGTTTATAAATCCCATGCCTTCGGAGCCAGTGGTCCCAGGTTCAAAATCCCCGCAGACCCGCCACTTAGATAGCTGGTATAGCGAGATATTATTTAGTTTGTTTTGAACTCTATTTCACCCTATAAATGGTCTCTCTAAGGCACCTAGAGAAGTATATCAGTTTTATTCTCAGAGACTAAGGTATTTAATTGGTTCTGATTAAGCTAATATATGAATCAAGAGGATTATAGAGATGCTCTTCTAAACGTCCTTGCTATGAAAAGTGCTGATGTAATTGGGTTATTCGGCTAGTCTTGTTGTAAATTATTGTGGTTTATTTAATTTAGTTATATTTTTATGTCTAATTATTTTAAAGACTTATTATGTAGGCTAATGTTATTTCTACTTTGGGGAGATATAGTGTATAGTGTTAGATTAATACCTATTATAGTAGTGGCCTTGATAGTATTAGGTGATGGAGTGTCTATTGTTAACACTAAGGAGTCTTACGGTTCTCAAGGGCTTGTTGTAGAGGGTATCCCCATTAGTGAATGGCTTAGGGGATTCCCCAAAATATATGGTGGTACGTTAAAGGTGGCACTACCTGAAGAACCTAGTGTATTTAATTGGTGGACAGCAAGTTCACTATGGGATCTCATTATACTATCACCTATTTATAGTAGATTAGTTAGAATAATCAATGGTACATTAGCCTTTGAACTAGCTAAACATATTGAGTGGTCACCCGATCATAAGGTACTTACTATAAGGATCGTGGAGGGAGCTAAATTCCATGATGGAAAAACGTTAACAGCTTACGATGTAGCATTTACTATTGACATATTATCCGAGAATACTTGGACATATTATCATAGCTACTTCATTAACGTTGAAAAAGTTGAAGTAGTTGATGACCATACACTTAACATATACTTTAAAAACCCTGACGCAGGATTCATATATAATGCTCTTGCTGTTATGAACATAATGCCTAAACATATATGGGAGCCAATATTCAAGTCCCTGGGAGATGAGGTAATTAAATATTCTCCAAAAATACCAGAGGATCTTGTTGGCAGCGGCCCCTTTAAAATAGTTGAATACGTCCCTGGAGAGTACATTAAATATGTAGTGAATAAAGACTATTGGTTTGGAAGACCCTGTATTGATGAATTAATTTATGTATTCATACCTGAAGCTAATGTAGCTCTTCTAGCTGTCCAAAAAGGTGAAGTAGATGCCTACGCGGGTTGGGTGACGCCTGAAGTTGTACCAGAACTCCTATCAACACCTGGAGTGGCTGTACACCTTTTCGCAAGTGATGTATTCTATCACTGGGGTCTCAACAACCTTAAATGGCCATTCAATATAACCGAGTTTAGGAAGGCACTAGCCTATTGTGTTGATAGGGAAGCTATAGTAAAGGAGTTATTAATGGGTTATGGTATAGTAGGTAACCCTGGTATAGTGCCGCCGTTTGGGATACATGAACAATGGTGTAATAAGGAGTTATTAGATAAATACTGGTTCAACTTATCTAAAGCAGCTGAAATACTTGATAAACTAGGGTTCAAGGACATAGATGGTGATGGATGGAGGGAGACACCTGATGGAAGGGAGTTCTCGTTTGAAATATATGCTCCATCATACGATGTGATTAGGGTGAGAGTAGCTCAGTTAATATCTGAGTGGCTTTCAAATATACCTGGAGGAGGATTAAGGGCTGTTCCCAAAGTAGTTGAATGGAAGACTGTATGGCCTTTAATTAAGGAAGCTAAAGTAGATACATGGCTATTGGGTAGTGGAACTGGCAACGATATTTCATGGCTGCTAAAGAGACTCCATAGTAGACCTAAAGGGTCTGGTAATTGGGTTAGATACTCAAACCCAACGGTTGATGAACTAACGGAAAAACTTACATCAACATTTGATCTTGTGGAGAGAAGAAGTATAGCATATAAGATTCAAGAAATTATAACTGAAGACGTACCCTTAATCACACTATATTATAGGAGATTCCCAATTCCGTACAGGATAGACAAGTTTGATGGATGGTTTCTGGTAGTAGATGAGCCGCCAGCTAACTTCATAACATTGTTAAGAGTGCATTTAAAACAGTATGCAACAACGTCTACAGCCCAGTCTGTAGAAGTTACTAGTGAGGCAATGATCATGGTTCTTGTAGCAGCTGTTATCATAGTAATAATTCTGTTATTAATTAGGAAGAGAACGTGGTATTGATGAAGAGGTTTTTATTAAGGAGATTATATACCTCAATTACTACATTCTTTATAGTAATCACATTTGTCTTCTTCGCAGTTAGGCTTACAGGCGATCCTCTGGCAGAGCTTGAGGATGATCCAAGAATTACTCCTGAAGTCGTTGATAGAATAAAATCATTGTTTGGACTAGATAAACCCGTTTATGTGCAATACATCAATTACCTAGTGAATGTATTTGGGGGAGAGCTGGGATATTCTCTTCACTATAAAAGACCCGTTATTGATGTTATATGTAGTAAGCTTCCATACACCCTATTACTCTTAATACCATCAATAACTCTATCCAATTACATAGCCTATAAACTAGGTGTTGAATGTGGGTGGAGAAGGCGTAGTACTTTTGATCTAGTGGTTTCATCTACAGCCATCATTATTAGATCGATACCGTACTTTTGGCTCGCCATATTATTTCTATACATATTCTCTGTACAGTTAAAGATAACGCCGCTTTTTGGAGCAATATCGCCGGGTAAGGGCGGTTTCTCATTAAGCCTTGGCTGGATAATGGATTATCTATGGCATTATATACTGCCTTTTACGGTATTAACGTTTAGAGCGTCACTAGCCTTGATCCCATATGTTAGAAGCTCGCTTATTGAGGTACTTGGAGAAGATTATGTGGTTGTAGCTCACGCTAAGGGAGTGCCGATAAGGGCTATTAAGTACAAGTATGTGGCGAGGAACGCATTTTTATCTATAGCCACTATCATGGGGCTAAGATACGCTTTCCTAATTGATGGAGCAATCCTTACTGAAACTATTTTCTCATATCCAGGTACGGGTAGAATGGTGTATGAGGCTATAATTAATAGGGATTACTGGTTACTACAGGGAGTTATAATAATCTTAACCCTTAGTGTCATAATTGTTAACTTCATCATAGACTTGATATACGCTCTACTTGACCCCAGAGTAAAGTATAGGTGATTACCTAGTGTCTATAAAAGTAGGTACTAGAATACATTACCTTAAACTAGTAGTTAGGGAGTTCATAGTAATAATTCAATTAAATAGAATGGCTAAAGCAGGCTTCTGTATATTCATGACCATTTTATTACTAGCTATATTAGCTGATTATATAGCACCATACAATCCATATGAAAGAGTGGGTCCACCACTATCTCCTCCCTCACAGAATTACTTGCTTGGAACCAATGATGTAGGCCAGGATATTTTAAGTGAATTAATTTATGGTGCAAGAACATCATTATTGATAGGATTTATTGCTGCGATTGCTGGGACTTTTATAGGTGTGTTGATAGGCCTTGTCTCAGGGTACTATGGTGGCTTTGTAGATGAAGTTCTTATGAGGTTAACTGATGCATGTCTCTCAATACCAACGTTGCTTTTTACAATATTTCTAGTAGCATTAACATCTAGGATGACGTTATTTCCAGCGATCTGTTCAATAATTATAGTGATATCTCTAACCTCATGGCCTGGGATAGCTAGATTGGTGAGGTCTAGGGTACTTAGTATTAAAGAGGCTCCATATATTGAGTCGGCAATAGCTATGGGTGCTTCTTCAACTAGAATAATCTTTAGGCATATACTACCAAATATTGCACCAATAGTTATAGTAGCTCTTGTAATGACGACTGCGAGAGCAATACTAGTAGAGGTTTCACTGGGGTTCCTCGGATTAGGGGATCCTACAGTAAAGAGTTGGGGGATGATGATACATTATGCAGTGAAGAGAAACGCGATCATATTGGGTATGTGGTGGTGGTTTATACCTCCAGGGATACTAATATCATTACTAACATTGTCTATATACCTAGTAGGTATGGGTTTAGAAGAATACTATAACCCGAGATTGAGGTATGTGTGATGAAAAACTTAAACAATGTAGCCGCTATACCCGAGAATATATGCCTTTCAAACGTACCAGTACAACTTGTACTCAAAATAGTTGGATAAATTAATTGTATTAATGCATCGAGATCCATGTTCTACTCCAATATTTTAGTACCTGCTAGGTAGACACGAGCATCTATAACGTAATGGAGTGAAGTAGCTATAGCAACACCAACAGCACCTAGTCCAGGGAAAGGTCTTAGGATTATCTTAGTGGGCTATGATAATGATTTTATAGTATAGCTAAGCATATGTCATGTAATAGCTTTAGTATAGGAGTGAGCCGTATGATCCTTGATTTAGTTGTGTTATTTCTAGGTGCTATTGGTATTGGTTTTGTATCGGCTATTGCTGGTATTGGTGGAGGAAGTCTTATGGTTCCATTTATGGTTTTAGCTCTAGGCTATGATATTAAGGTTGCTATAGCTACTAGTCTTGTATGTATTATAGTTGTTTCATCTTCAGCATCCAGTATTTATCTTAGAAGAGGACTCGTCGATCTAAAGACTGCCTTACTCTTAGAGCCTTCAACAGCTCTTGGAGCTGTAGTTGGTGCTTATATCACTCTATCACTACCTGTTAGAGTTGTTAAAGCTATTTTAGGGCTACTACTGCTCTATGTTTCCATAACTATGTTGAGAAGAGTTTTTAAGAAAAAGTCTTCTCTAAAACAGAGAACCCCTATACAACAACCTTATAGTAAGCTATTAGGTGTTTCAGCATCATTCTTAGCTGGACTATCATCTGGTATGCTAGGTATTGGTGGTGGTGTTTTAAAAGTACCTATAATGGTATTTATTCTAGGACTACCTATTAAGACAGCAGTAGCTACAAGTTCTTTCATGGTTGGTTTAACAGCTAGTAGCGGTGGAGTAGTTTATTTAGCTAAAGGACTTGTCAATCCGTTATCTGTAGTAGCTCTAGCTTTAGGGATAATACCTGGAGCAACACTTGGTGCTAGATGCATGGGTAGACTTAAACCAAATACTATAAGAATAGTATTCTCACTCATACTACTCTATGCTTCAACTAGACTACTATACTCACTATTCACATAAACATGGGTGTCTCTAAATGGCTAAGATACCATCAACCATACTAAGACTAGGTGTAGTACTAGGTTTAGCTATAACAATAGCTGGCATCATAGTCCAACAAGCAGTGGATATAGCAGATACCATCATATCCTACGGCTTACTAATAATAGTATTAACACCGATAACGGCGTTATCTACTATATGCATGTTATCATTAATGAAGAGGGACTTCTACAACTTCACACTATCTCTATTAATAATAATCACTATCCTAGTCTCTATAATAATCTCAGTATATAAATAACTATATAAAACCTTAAACTCTACTTAGAAATGACATCATAACTAACACACGCCGTCTCTGAAACTAAGGCACTAAAACCTTATTGGAAACCCGCTCATAACTAGATAACCTATTACATCCATAGCAGAATGGCAGATGTATGGGGGGAGTAGTGAGTTAGAGATCTCGTATAGTATTGTCCATAGAAAGCCAAAGAACGCTATAACTACTAGTGTTGAACATGTTATTAAGTAGGGTATTAATGGATATAGTGTTATGTAGTGGAAGAAGCCAAACATTATAGATGAGTATGTTGCTGATAATAACCACTTTTCTCTAAACTCTCTAAATAAGAAGCCTCTCCAATAAATTTCTTCAAAGAACGGATTTACTATCATGAAGAGAACTGTTTGTGGTAGATAGTGTAGTATTAACTCAGCATTGTTGATGAAACTTGAGACTCCAATAAAGATGAAGAATAGAACTATAATAGAGACCACCATTCTATCTCCTCTACTAGCTATTCTTCTTGGTTTAAAAGAACTTATCAACGCTTTAAAAGAACTCCTGCTTACAAGTACTACAAATAGTAGACACCATAAGAGGTAGTAGAAGATATTACAGATTATCCAAGCATACCTTGTTAACGAGATCAATGTTTCAAGCAATAATCTATAAGACGCTATAACGAGTAATGGAGATACCAAGACAATAGAGCTCCTCATTAACCCCTTTCCAACACCTATCATTATCTACACCAGTGTAGAGTAGATTGTATGTAGTAAATAGTATGGTTAAACAATTATGTATTCTCACATCTTTAAAGACGTTTTAAGAAACTTTAAAAACCTTGCTGAAATAAAGACATAAACTACATAGAGATTTTTGAGTAATATTGATAGTTAGTAGGCTATATTACTACATATCTACATGTAAGCTCTATCAACTTAACTAATAGTATTATCCAGAGCTAACTAGCATGAATTTATAAATCTTACATTATCCTATCTATATTATTTAGTTATAGAGAATACTGTACAGCTATGTTAGAGACTATGTTTTTCCAGCACCTCACTTAGCTTTTTCAATTTCTCCCTTAAATCTCTAGTAAGTATACTGGATATACTAGGTTTTTCAGTAGAGATTTTAGAATATGCTTCAAGTACTGTAGTTAAGACTCCCGCCATTCTCGTTATTGGTGTTTTTGAGTTCTTAATAAAATAGTCTATACCTTTTGGAGTTATAGAGTAATTGTGTCTTCTATCTCCTCTATGTTTTGATATGAGGCCTTCTCTAACCATTTCGTTTAATGTTCTATAGATAGTTCCTATAGATGGTTTCCATTTCATACATGTGTGATGTAGTATTTTCTTATAAAGTAAGTATCCATGGAGACTGCCTTCATTAATGAGTATCGCTAATATTATTACTCTTAGGAAGGACTGCCTCTTCTTTCTCACTAATTAACACCTATTATAGTGTTTATTTAAGGTAAATCTTATAAACTTGCTAACCTAAAAGAATATATTCCTAAAGAATATAATGTTTAGACATCTAGGTGGAGAACATAGGGATGATGTCTCTCAGAAAGTATAGAGACAGAATAATCACTGGCCCTATTATAAGGACATCTCTATGGCTAGGTCTACCATTAATGATTGTCCAGCTTGTCCAAATATCCTATAACATAGCTGATGCCTTCTGGCTTAGTAAGTATAGTGATGTAGCAATGGCTGTTCCGAGGCAGGCTTGGCCTCCCTTCATGTTCTTTAGTGCTCTCTCAATAGCTCTATCATCTGCTAATCTAGCTCTTATATCCCAATATATAGGTGCTAAAGATTTCAATACCGCAAGCAAAATTGCTTCAAAGTATTTTACGGTATCACTTACTCTAGGACTTTTGCTTGGAATTACTTACATAATACTTAGACCCATGATATTCACCTATATAATAAAGACACCTATTGAGATACGTGATGAAGTAATTGCTTATGCAGGAATTATAGCCTTTGATGTAACGGCTTCATATATTGTACTAGCTTATTCAACTATACTTCAGAGTGTGGGAGATACAAGAAGACCAGCTATAGTAAATGGGTTAACATCACTTACCAATATAGTTCTTGACCCCATTCTTATCTTAGGCCTAGGGCCTTTCCCAAGGCTCGGCGTTGTTGGAGCTGCTGTAGCTACAGTTAGTAGCAGAGTTTTAGGTGCTATAGCTTTATTCTTGGTAATTGAAAGAATTTACCCTGGCTTGAGAGTAAGGTTTACTAGAGATATAGGGTTTGACTGGATCATAGCTAATCTAAAGATCGGTTTACCTATTCTCGTACTAGTTATCGCAAATAGTATTGCTAAGATGGCGCAGCTACGATTAGTGAATATATTTGGAGTGGCAGTAGCTACCGCTTATTCAATTGGCTTTATAGTAATGGATCTAGCCGATGCCTCTCTTAGAGGATTCTCTAGAGCTTCAGCTATAATGGTTGGTCAGAGCATTGGAGCAGGGCTTAAAGATAGAGCTAGGAGAGTAGCTCTTAAAACCTCGATGTTTATCTTCATAACTACCGCTATTGGTGCTACCATGGTATATCTTCTTAGAGATCAGCTTATATGTATCTTTACACAAGACCCTACCATATGGGCTGAAGCTAGGAGATTCCTAGAGATCTTCGTATGGACTCTGCCATTCTTTGGCATATTCATTAACGCCATGTTTATAGGAAGGGGTTCAGGACACACCCTACCTCCAACAGTAATTGGGATTATAAGGCTCTGGGGATGTTGGGTTGGTATTGGATATCTTCTAGCCTTATATATGAACTATGGACCCTCTGGTATATGGATTGGAATGGCACTCAGCAACATATTTGCAGGAGCTACTTCACTAGCATGGCTTAAGTATGGCAAATGGATACAACCTATAATATATAGTAGTGATAGAGAAAGATTGAAGATGTCGAAATATTAGATTATGAACACTACATTTATTCTTCTCTTTCTTATATGCCTATGTACCTACATTGAAAACGATCAAGTTAGGTGGGCTTAAGTATTTTTAGCTCATTATCAGATTTTTGATAGACCCCACTATATTCTATCAACATAGAGTATGTTGACCTGAAAGGGACAACTCACTCCAGGGAACACGTTAAAGTAATGAAGAGGTACAGACTAGATAGACACATGGCTTCTGCTTATCTAATAGCACTAAGATGCATAAAAGAGAAACACTACAATACAATAAAGCTACAATCCAATGTTCATGCCCCTAAACAATCCCAACTATAGTTTCTACTCTAGGAGCCGTCACTATAGTAGGTGAGCCGTATGTTCTACATGTTCTCGGGTTAGTTAGATAAGATTATAGTGGGAGCCATGGCCATGTGGTAGTGTACTCTACCAACACGTGTATGCTTCTTATCGTCTCTACTATAGCCCCTATATTCTTTCCCTAATTAGTTTAAATAATACTGTTCCACCACTAGTATATGGTTTACCTGGGTCAGGGCACTGTACATAAGCTATGTCGTCACAAGGACCTATACCCATTTCTCTCGCTGAATAGCCTTTAAGGAGTGGTATGAGTATTGTTAGCATAGAGTTTAATGCATGAAGACATATCCTTACATTCTGGCCTCTAGGTATATAGTAGCCTTCAACAATAAACTCATCACCAACCTTGTATCCAAGAGCACAATAGCCTTCTACTCTTTCAACTATAACCCTAACCCTATACATACTAAACACCCGTGGGACAATATTAGTCTATACTGCTTAGCCTTAGTAAACCCTATTTCTCTGTAGAACTACTGCTAAAGCTATAGATAAGTATGAAGACATATGGTTTCTGTTTGGAGAGAAAGGAACTAGGAGAACCGTTAATGACGCGTTTTAAGGGGGAGGAATGGAAATAGCGACCGTATATTATCCAAAGATTAAGAGAATAACAGTTATAGTTACATAGTATCGTAAAGAGGTTTTATGTGAGAATGGTTTGAGAACCCTCTTTAGTGGTGAAGTTGTTGAAGAAAAGATTGATGGGAAGTTTATATATAAAGAGGTTGGAGACTATATTATATTTCATGAATACATGAGGATAAGACATGAGATACACTATATTAGACTACCTTGCTATGAAACAGTTTTTGACGTATACAATATAAAAATGAGGAGATTTCCCGGGGTACCGGAAAATATGAGATATTGAAGAGCATAGGTTTTTGTTATGTACTAATATTATACATAGAAGAAATTAGTCTAGATACCTGGGAGAAACAATTATGAAGCTCATGAGAAGACCATCATACTATGGAGCATAACTCATAGAGGGGATAGTGATCAAGGAGATATGTAAAACAGTTCTTTGCTAAAGCAATAAACAAAGAGTTTGATGAAGCAATTAGAGATAAAGAACACTACAGTAGGAGTAAAGAAAATAGAACAAGACAAGATATATCATGGAAAAGATTGGTTTATACTATGCTATCCATAACCAAATGCTCTAGTACATTATTCCTTAGCATTCTTTTTATAGATCTAGAATGGACCTTGGTTTCTGTAGTTACTGAGAGACATTTAGAATACAGGGTTTAAACATATCAATAATCATATGATTGAAATAGAGGGATTTTATAGATTCTACAAGTATGAATTATTCAAACATTGATACAGATACATGTATAGGTATCGTATTATCATAATATATGTATATTTATCATAAATCAATAGAAGGTATAAACCCTTGAAACATTCATATCTGTAATACGTCCATCAACTGATGGAAACAATTAATTGATGAGAGATGATTAGCTGTATCTTAAAGGCTATCCTTATACAACTAGAGATAAAAGAATGTACTCTAGCTTGTAATAGCTTATTATTCTAAAAAGTCTTTTATTATCCTAGCGATCCTATGGGATGCCTTGCCTTCACCATAGAATTTAGCTGGATCTATACTCTCTGGTTTATTGTTTATAAAATATCCTACAGCCTTGACGATCCTATGTGTACTGCATCCAACAAGTGTGTTCCATCCATATTCTACTGTCTCTATCCACTCAGTTGTACTACGCATTGTTACAACTGGTGTACCAAGTATAAACGATTCCTTCTGAACACCACCACTATCAGTTAGTGTGACTACAGCGTTTTTGATTAGTTTTAGGCTTGTAAAGTAGCTAACTGGCTTCAACATACAGATGCTCTTATTGTTAGACAGCCTATCTAGTAAACCATACTTTATAAGTCTCTTACATGTACGTGGATGTACTGGAAACACAATCTTATACCCATAGACTCTTGCAATACTCTCTACTGCCCTGACTATGGAACCTAGTCTATCCGGGTAATCAACGTTTTCAGCTCTATGGCAAGTCATGTATATGTATTCTCCATCAACACACTCTGGTAGAACAGCTTTATCGATATAGTTCTTAAACAATACTATATTATCATACATCACGTCTCCAACGAGAAATACTTTAGAGAAGTCAATACCCTCCTTAAGAAGATTCATATAAGCATAGGTCGTTGGTGGAAAAAGGAGTGTAGATAAATGGTCTAAGAGAACACGGTTAATCTCTTCAGCCATAAAGGGCTGGCGGCTACGGAGACCTGCTTCTACATGGGCTACATTAATACCTAGTTTGATAGCTGCGAGCCCACTTGCAAGAGCACTATTTGTGTCACCGGGTATTATAGCTAGCCTTGTATGATGCTCTTTATATGCTTTCTCAATTCTAATAATTATCTTACCAGCCTGTTCTCCATGGCTACCGCTGCCTACGCCAAGGTAGGCTATTGGTTCTGGTAAACCTAATTCTTCAAAGAATATCCCGTCCATCTCATAGTCATAGTGTTGTCCAGTATGTATAATATTATACTCTAGACCAAGGCTATTGAATGCTCTAATCAATGATGCAAGTTTTATGTGTTGAGGTCTAGTGCCTACTACAAAGCTTATACACGTCATTACATGCACCTATGTTGTGTCTAGCTTAGTGGAGTAACTCCTAGTACAAGGATCTTCTTATAACCAATGTCGTTATCCAGATACGCTATAGCATCAATGATTATAGGTTCTTTACTAGTTAACGAGATTATCTCACTAACCTTTAAACCCCTGTACATACTATGCCTAGTTAATACAACAACCATATCCGCACCACCAAGAGCTTCACCAAGATCACTTGTAAGCTTTATACCAAGTCTGTTCAACAGCGGATCACTCTTAACAAAGGGGTCATGGACAACTATGTCCTTATAGCCTCTAACATGTAGTAAGGCTACAATGTCGTGTGTAGGAGAAAGCCTAGTGTCATCAACGTCTCCACGGAACGCATCACCAAGTACAGCAACTTTAGAGACAGAGGGTTCTAGACCATACCTCCTCCTATAATCCTCTATGAGAGACACTATGGCATAGGGCATAGACTCATTAATCCTTCTAGCAAGACGTGTAAGCTCCATAATGAAGCCTCTAGCGAACACACGATCCATCATAAAGTATGGGTATATAGGTATACAGTAGCCTCCAACACCAGGTCCTGGAAGATGAAGATGGCAATATGGCTGGCTATTAGCTGCCTTTCGTGCCTCGTAACAGTCTACTCCAAGCTTCATAGCTGCTAGTGCAAGCTCGTTAGCCAACGCTATGTTCACGTCACGGTATATTCCTTCAGCTAGCTTCTCAAACTCAGCTGCTGTTGTACTACTTAGTTTAACTACGCCCTTCCTAGCTATCTTCTCATAGAACCTACTAGCCAACTCTAGGCTCTTCGGCCCAGCACCTCCAATGACCTTTGGGTAGTTCTCCTCGATATCCTTGACAGCTCTACCAACGTATACTCTCTCGGGGCTATAGGCTAGATAGAAGTCTTCTTCAACTCTTAACCCGCTTTCTCTCTCAAGTAATGGCTTTACAATGTTTTCTGTGGTACCAGGTGGTACACTTGACTCTATGATTACCAGGTCTCCTTTCTTAAGCCCTCTAGCTATCTTCTTAGAGACATCCTCTAGAGCATGGTAGCTTATCTTCTTTGTAACCCAGTCGATGTAGACTGGCACGGTTATTATCTTGATGACTGATTTCCTAGAAGCTTCTACTCCGTCTGTTGTAAGCTCTAGTCTATTCTCTCTAAGACCTCTCTCAACCGCTTTACGTATAGCTTCTTCATTAAACCATAGTTCTCCTCTACGTATGGCCTCTAGCTTTCCCCTGTCGATATCAACGCCTATGACCTTTAGCCCCTTGCGTAGATAGACTGCTATAAGACTTAAACCAACATAGCCTACTCCATAGACAGCTATCCAACCCTCTCTACTGTATACCTTATCAACAGCATCCACTAGATCCTGCCCTCCTCCCAGAGCTTCTTCTTCTCCTCATAACGACTACGTGTAGATATAGGCTTAGCGGGTACACCAGCTACAACGGTCTCTGGTGGAATATCACGTGTGACAATACTACCCGCTGCGACAACAGCGTTTCTACCGATCCTTACACCTGCTACTAGTACAGCATTAGCACCAATAACTGCTCCATCCTCTATAGTAGCACCCTTAAGCCTCCTAGATAGCGGATATCTGTCATTGGTTATTACAACAAATGGTCCTAGGAAGACATTGTCTCCAATAATAGTCTCTGGAGGTATGTAGACACCAGTTTCTATCCTCACATTACTCCCTATACGTACATGTCCATCAATAATAGTATGTGTACCTATAACAGTATGGTTACCTATGACTGTATCCTCACGGATCATGATATTATGCCCTGTCTCTACATAGTCTCCAATAACTACTCTCTCATATATTGTAGCTCCAGATCTTATATGGCAGTAGGAGCCGGTCTTTGAACCACTGCTAGCACTGTCTAGTAACTCATAGTATTCTCTAGAGTTTCCCTTGGCTATTCTATCTCTAAGACTACGTCTTGTTGGGTAGCCTATCACAACGTTTTGATCTATTATAGTGTTTTCTCCAATTGTTGTCTCTCCAAGGATTATAGCAGTTTTGGCTATGTATTTAGTGTTTAGAATAGCTCTACTAGATATGTACATGTTTCTCCATCCTCAAAGCCTTTCTATGTATTTATTAAAGTTATACAAGCCCTTTTCAATAATATCTCTATAGGTTCTATACTCGTTATCCTCCTCTAGCACGATCTCTCTATTGGTTCTTGTTGATTCAAGTGCTTTTTCACAGAGGAAAAGTCCTGCAAACGCTTGGTATATGTCTATAGGTGGTTCTCTCTTCTCTATAAAGTACTTTATTACAGCTAGATCCTCTAGATATAATGGCTCCTCTTTTTTAATCCTTACATTAATCTCATGTTCATCCATGTATATCTTTAACTCTTGATTCATGTAGTCTAGATAGGCTACTGCCTTCGAACAAGTTAAATACATTATTCGTTGTTTAAAGGGTGTTACACGGTTAACCTCTATACTTGAAAAGCCTCGTTTATACCCTAATATTATCAGTGCATAGTCTGTTAAGTTTGAAACAAGGCTTTCTAGTGTATAAGATCTTAATGTGTTTGGATACCTACGGTATATTGTAAGGCTGTTATCAATCTCATGTATACCGAGATCATATATTACATCAGTAGTTTTTACACGAGCTATAAAGGGTCCTACACGTCGTGATATAACCGTTAGTACTTCACCTAAGAATCCCTCTTTAACCCTCTTATGTAGAGCTTGTACAGCAGGATTAAAACGTTCAATATGACCTACATTAACCCATATACCGTTTTCTTCAACAGCCTTGATCAATTCGAGAGCTTCCTTGAGGTTACGAGTAAGTGGTTTCTCTATAAAGAATCCCTTAACGTCTCTATCTATGAGTTCTCTAAAGACACTATAGTGGTGTTCTGTAGGTGTAGCTATGAAGGCTAGATCTGCTTCTCCACATGGAATCTCCCTTACGTTAGATAATGGTTTACCACCATATCTGCGGGCAACACTTTGTGCTCTATTTATATCCACATCTACTACATAAGCCAGCTCTATTAGTTCAGGATTTTCATCACTAATACGTTTAAGAACGCGAGTATGTGCACTACCCATATAGCCAGTACCAATAACAGCTATTCTCAAGATAGATCACTCCATCTAAAACCATGTGTCACATGTTTCTAGTCTAAAATAGACTGGGTCTTAGTATAAAATCTTAACCTAGGCCAAGACTTTACTAAAGATCTCTGGGCAAGCTCTTTCGTAATATTCCTTTAATTTCTTAACAACATTCTCTGGCTTATGTTGTTCGGGTAAACCCTCAATAACCCTGCCATCCCATCTTATAACCTTAAGGCCACATGCTAATGCCTCTAAAGCGGTTTTACTTAGTGCTGGGACATAGCAGTGATCTATGAAGTATTCGTACCTATTTAATAGTCTAGGCATGTCAATGTATCTAATAGGGTTCCTGTCAATATCTAGTATCTCTAGTGATAGACTATTCTGTTTAGCTATTTTCTTAGCCCATTCAAGGCTTTCTCTTAGCTTTGGCCTTCTACTACTGTAGATGAATAATGCTTTACCTTTTCTCCTAAGATTAGGCATTGGCTTGAACAACTCTGTATCAACAGGGTTGGGTAGATGAAAGATCTTCTTGTTTCTTTCACTACTAGGAGCTTCAGTGAAAAGATCTTGTGTAGATACAATAACTAGATCAGCTTTACTCCATAGTCTCCTCTTTAACTCCCATTTACCCCTGATATCACTTCCATGATAGTGCATTACTAGACACTTTCTCCTGTAGATCCTCCTTAGCCAAGGAAGGATCTTGTCTATGTAATGTATATGGATTATATTATAGAGTCTTGATGCAAGGATAGATTTTAAGTAGAAACGTGCTCTTCCACAACTACATAGCTCACCATACACTGTTGTAATAAATTGATCAAATTCCTTCCTCATTATAACCCATGTCTTCCACCCAAACAACCTATTCTGGTATTTAGCTAAGATACTTGAGACACCAGCTACATTCCATATATGGAGAACACTTGTCTCCTTCATATCATTTACACCTGTTGTTTCATTAGATTAACCGCTCTTCTTAGAACCTATATGTACTCTATGAGTAATCATTAGTTTTAGTCTTATCTTCACAAGCCTATTTACTATCTGTTTAAGTCTATTCTCTAACTCTTTAGCTATATCTGGTAGGTCATCAACTAAGTTAATCCTATCATCGTTATCAGTCCTTAAGTTATATAGTTCAACAACATCTTGAAACCATATACCACCATATTTATCCATAGCATCTCTAATACTCGGTGAGTAAACTAGTTTATAGTAATCACTTATTAGGGCATAGCGTTTAGGAGCTGTTGAACTAACTGCAAAGACGTAGTCACGTAGAGGATTCCCTGTCTCTAGTAACTCCAATAAGCTCTTTCCATCAAAATAATAGCCCTTAGGCTTAACACCTACTATATCAAGTATTGTTGGAACAATATCAATATGTTGCACAGGAGTCTTTATCCTCTTGTTTGAAGGAATACTTGGACCAACTATTACCAATGGGATCCTTAGAACTCGTTGGAATAAACCTCCATGTCCAATAAATATGTTGTTGCGTATAAGGTTATCCCCGTGATCACCAGTTATGATCACCAGTGTATTTTCAAATATCTTCAGCTCCTTTAGTGCTTCAATAAACTCTTTTATTAGGGTATCAACATGCCTTATTGCAGCATTGTATCTAGGCTCTACTTCATCAACACACTTTATACCCTTTAAATGATATTTTAGAACTAGTCTTCTCCATTCTCTATTCTTTATCCTTAAAGCCATTTCATGAACTGTTTCACTACATTCTCCACTATAGAACTTCTTGACTAGAAATAATGGTATGTCGTTTAATGGTGTATGTGTATCCCATAGATGTATAAGCATGAAGAAGGGTTTTCTTACCCGCTTTATATAGTTCCAAGCTACATCAAATACACATAAGGCTGATTTATCATAACAATAGCCTATTTTAGAAAAGAGCTTGTATAAGCTCTTATATGTTCTCCAACTACTTGCTCTGATAAGGATTTTTGTAGTAAGTGATACTGCTTTACTAAACCATATCTTTGACAGTGAGCCCTTGAGTTCTAAGGCTGAACCATATATTGTGAATCCCTTCTTATGCCATCTGCTTAGCCAGTCTATAGCGATTGTTGTATATCCTTGTTTTTGTAGGAATTCTTGGAGGAGTCTTGTCCCTGTTGCATAGAAGATGTCTACATGCTCTCTAGTTACATCTGGCCCATGCCTAGTTATTCCATGGACTAAAGGGTATCTTCCAGAGAGTATTGTGGTAAACGAGGGGTCTGTCTGGTCTACTGTAGCATAAGCATTTTCAAATAATACTCCTTCACGTGAGAACTTGTTTAGAAACGGTGTTGTCTCTAGGTTATAGCCGTATGGTTGTAGGTTTTGTGCTCTCATTGCATCAGATACTATGATTACTATATTTGGTTTCTCTACCAAGTCCACTATTCCTCTATAATTTTTACTCTAAATACGCCTATTGAGGGAACCTCAAATATACTATCATAAGCTGATATATATAGGAGTGTCTTATTCTCTCTATCAACCATGAGCCTACGATCAGGATATGATAGTAGTGATGATCTGTAGATATATAATCCTCTCCAGAATGGGGAAGCAATATTGTATTTCATGTATTTCAGAAGCTTCTTTAATAGAAATCTGTTAATACACCTAAACGCCTTGAGTAGCTTGTTTCTAGAACCAGTTAAAGCTAAGAGACTACTGGGCTTTAGTATTGGTTTATCTATTTTAGTGAAGCACATTGGGTTAGATAAGTCGGTATATGCTAGACCAAGATATCTTAGATAGCCATCGTAAGCAACGTATAGCATTATCAGTCTATCCTTATACATTGTTATGAATGGATGATTAATACCCATTCGCTCCCATGGGAAACTATGTTCTAGTACAACACCCTTCTTCTCATAGTCTATGAAGTTACTTGAGGTAGCTAGAGCGATCCTGTATACACCGTCTATTCCTAGTGTCGAATAGTACATATAGACTTGGCCGTCTAGGTAAATGCTTGTTGGACAAGAAACTTCTATTATGCTAGGTAATCCTTTCTCCCACCAGAGATTACTGGGTGACAGTATAGGGTTTTTATCTAGTTTGGACCAGTGAATACCGTCTCTACTAGTAGCTAGTCCTATTGATACAATCTTTCTATTATCCCTATAGCATGCACCAGCATAGAACATATACCAGTAGCCACCATGATAAAGGATGTCTATATCGGCCAAATGATGGTCATCCCATGAACCACTGGGACCACGGTTTATGAGAGGATTAGATACACCATAGTCAGTAAAACAGTATCCATCACGTGATCTAACTAAAAAGGGGAGCTCAGCTTCATCAGGAGGATAAGGTGTGTAGTACAGCCAGTAGGGAAATAAGTCATCAGAGGGATTGTATATTGCATGAGGATGTACGTTGCCAAGACCTATACCCTTAGGTAGTCTTAGCGGACTACCTTTATCAATTATTTCTAACGCTACCTCTCTAGTAATACTCATTTCTTTCATCTATGACCCTTACCTCTAGTAGTCTCTGAGATAGGGGGAATCCTTCAACTTAAATTAGTAAGATAAAACCTTATTTGATCCTGTTTTGTTTTACAATTACCATTTCATTAGATCTAATGTCTTCATCGTATTCTACATAGTATATTCCTTCATCTTCTGCTCTAAATAACGTCTTACCATTATTTAATGATTGCTCAGCATATCTTTTACCATTTTTATATATGGTAACCTTGCCCTCCATGGGCTTATTGTCTTCATTCAATACTATAACCTCTATAGTATCACCCGTAAATCCATATACATCACTATAGGGGCTGAAGATAAGGACTTTTTTAACTCTTATATTAATTTTCTCTACAAAGTCTAGTCCTCTAGGATTAACTATACTATCCCTACCACCGATAACGTATAAGAAACCATCTTTAGCCATGTAGCCAGCTACACCATCTCTAGCAAACAGTCCATAACCAACAAACTCCCATTTCTTGCTACATGGTTCATAGCTATATATGTGTGAGTAAAAGTCACCCTTGTTATCTAATCCATAAGCTACATATAATTTACCATTAAGCCAACCCCATTCCCTTATAAATCCATGTAAACTCACTGGTGGAGGTTCCTCGACAGTCCACGATCTAGACTCTATATCGTATACAAATAGGCCTCTCTCTCTACGATTCGTTAATGGATTTGTTCCTGACACAAGATATAACTTTTTCTTATAGTAAGTGAACACCCCCCATCTAACTCCTCTAGGCGGAGGAACTTCCAGAAATAGCTCTAAAGTTAACGGATTTAGTACGTGTTGCAGGGGTCTCCCATAATCATCGTGATTTATAATATGAATCAATTGATTATCTGGTACAAAAGCACACATACATCCACGTTCGAATATTATATAAGTGTTAAATACACTCCATTTATCAGAATCTAGATCATATATCTGTATCTCTGAGGAACCAGTATCTACTCCGTTATGGCCGCCAAACACGTATATTCTATGGTTTATTGGACAATAACATGTTGAATGACCCCATCTAGGGTAGGGCATATTACTTCTCATAATCCATCTATGGCTTTGGGTATTGAATTCTAATACTTCATTAGAGGGATCCTTGGCGCCATTTCTATATCCCCCGAAGCTTATAATCGTATTTCTATAAGGGGTATATACAATAGCGTTATCAGCTAGTCCTATTGGCATAAGGGTATCCAAATACACATCTACAGCTCTGGGAATTTCCTCTTCTATAGACTCTATGAAACCATCTCTAGCTCTCTGAATCAACTGGTAATTCTTTAGATCAACATTTTTATGAATTAAATATTTACTGTGATATACACATAATTTGATTAAACCTAGGTATAATTCACCTTTGCCCTTCCTACCTGCCCATACAATACTTAAGTTACTTGGTAGGAAAATCTCTAAGGGAGGCATCATAGCATAATGTATTAATCTTCCATCAATATATACATATAGAACCTTGTCTTCAGGTCTTAAGAGGATTACTAATGAATGCCACTTATTGTTAAATACCTTTGTGCCAAGACTCTTCTTATATGCACTATTTGTTCTATTCAAGGAAGTTATATTCGAAATAAACATTTTGTTTCCATTAATTATTTCAATATACAGTCTCTCCTTATTTTTTGATTCTAGGGATATCTTAAAGGATGCACTATTAAGTAAAGATTTAACTGCCTTAAATAATATTTCTATGATAAAGAGTTTGTATGGCCCTTGATACAAGTCACTATATAAAACTATATACTCTCCAGATGAGTCATTGTCAACTATTTTCATGATATTCATAGTCCTTTACACCTTATATATATCCCTAATATACATTTTAGGCATTATATTCAAAACCCATCTATGTAGAGACACCAGTATTTCATGTCAACACCCCATAATACTCTTTATTTCTCGCCTTCGTTTTAAACTAACGTTTACTTGAGTTAAGGCATGTTACTCATTAATTAACTCGTAATATTAAGATTGTTCCGCAGCTGCTTATAATTAAGTATGCTATACTTAAGAATATACTAGGTACTTAAGTTTGAGAAACTAAATATTAATAATAATCGATCAATAAGATATAATCATTTGGTGATTTACAGAGAACCTTTAGTATGAAGTAACGAGAATGATAATGATTAATAAAGTTATGTGTTATGTTAAAATCCTAGTTATATAACTAAGATACGGTTCTTTAATTCCTTCTCAGTCACAATTATATCTTCAAAAAATCTTGTCAAATAAACTGGCAGATCCCTTACTTTATTCAAGTTATTGATAGCTTCTTTTACATAGTCTTGAATATCAATTCCCAAAGCGTCATATAAGGCTAATAGAGGTATATTAGCAATAGAGTTTATCGTTAGTGTCATGCCTCCACATACTCTTGGATTTATCTCGATCAATTTTACTTTACTACATTGGCTGCCCCTAACTTGAACACATATTGGACCTATGAATCTTAGTTTTTTCACGATCCTTTCAACTATATCCTTTAAGTTATTACTAGGTACTATAACACCTTTAACACTTATACCCGCTTTTGTTTCGATTCTTTTTCTAGGAACTATTATGAGGGGTTTGTTATCTGAAGATACAAGAACATCTATGGTATATTCATCACCACGTACGTGCTCTTGTATTATAGGTTCTTTAACCCTCCTAGCCAAAACACGCAATTCATATTCATCGTATACTACGTACACGTTTCTAGAACCAGATCCATATCTTGGTTTTATTATTAGTGGATAGGTAAGGTTATGGTTGTTTAATAAGTCCTCCAGTAAAAACGTTTTAGGCATAGGAACTATATCTTTTAAAAACATATACGTCATGTATTTATCATTACATATATCAATTGTTTTAGGTGGAGAAACAATAATTTTAACATTATATTCATTAAAGAATTCAATTCTTTCTGCAAACGGTTTTAGAAAAGGATCTAAACAAGGAAATATGGCATGTATATGTTCTTGATTTACAATATCAAGGATTTTATTAAAGAACTCGTTCTCTTTAATTATAGGAGGAACCAAGTATGCTTTATCAGCAAGAAACATTCCCGACGCCAGGGGATTCATATCTGCTGCAATAATCCTTATATTTCGTGCTTTTCTTAAAGCCTTAATGGTAACAACTCCTGCCATAGAACCTGCTGGAGTAACCAGTACATGTATTTTCTTTTCATACACCATTTTAAACACCGATTTCTTTAATGATTTTCCTTAGCTCTAATAAGTTGTTAACAACATAATCAGCATATAATGATTTTTTATAAGTGTTATATCTGTCAACTAATACAGTCCACATTCCAATTGCCTTGGCTCCAGCTAAGTCTTTCTGATCGCTATCACTAACGAATATTGACTCCTGAGGCTTTACGTTTAGTATTTTCAAGACTAATAGATATGGTTTAGGATGCGGCTTTCTATAATTAACACCTAATTCATCCGTTACTATTATTACATCAAAATATTTTCTTAATCCTAGAGCCATTATCTTGTTATATTGTGATGCTGGCGGGCCATCAGTTATTAGTCCTAGTTTTATCCCCATAGAGTAAAGATAATCAAGTATGTATTGAGCATCGTTAAATAACTTTATTTGTGGATAATGTGTACGATATACTGTAATCAACACTTCAATATCTTCTTTTATTCCTATTTTATTTAATAATTCATCGAAATTCTTACCCCTTAGACCTTTTTCAAAATCGGTCACTAGTATATCATATATCTCTTGAAAAGAAAAACCATACTTATTGACTAGGTATTCAGCTACTTTCCTGAAACCACTAAATATATACTCTTTTTCATTGTATAGAGTATTATCGAGATCAAAAATAATTGCTTTAATGGTTACCATGGCACCCCCCAGTAAATAAGGTTAAGCATAAACTATCTAAAATACTCTTAACCTCATTTTAATCTCTAATAGTATTTACAGTGGCCATGACTCATACTTGCTTAATCGCTCGAATTATATCTCACTAACATGGAATCTCCGATGTTAAATCATTAATTACAAGAACTCTTAATAACTATGGTAACACTGATATTCTACTAATAGATTTAGGGAGAAGGTAGATATCATGAATGTAGACATGATTTCATATCTAAAGAACAAGAAGATATTGGTTACTGGTGGTGCGGGTTCTATAGGTAGCGCTTTAGTAAAGAAACTAGCTGAATTAGGTGTAAGGAAGATTAGGGTACTTGATAATAATGAAAATTCTCTAGTAACTTTAAAAAGAATAGTAGGTAATGTAAATATATACCTTGGCGATATAAGAGATATAGAAAGTATAAGAGACGCCATTACAGATGTTGATATAGTACTTCATGCAGCCGCCTTAAAACATGTTCCTCTCAGTGAGTACTTCCCTATGGAATATGTAAAAACAAATGTCATCGGTACACAAAATCTAGTCAAATTATCCATAGAAAGCGATGTTGAGAAATTTATTCTAATTAGTACAGATAAAGCAGTAAATCCCGTAAATGTTATGGGTGCAACAAAGCTTCTCGCAGAAAAACTCGTTATAGTAGCAAATTTAATGCGTCGGGGACGGAGAACTAAGTTATCGTGTGTAAGGTTCGGAAATGTATTATATACACACGGTAGCGTTTTGGATATATTCCTAAGACAAATTAGGAAAGGTGGACCCATAACAGTAACTGATCCTAATATGACCCGTTTCGTCATGAGTGTCACTAAAGCTGTAGAGCTTATACTAAAGGCAACGTACTTAGCTGAGGGTGGAGAAATCTTCATACTTAAGATGGATGCTGTAAGAATTATTGATTTAGCTAAGGCTTTTATTGAAGTAATAGCTCCTCTGTACGGATATAACCCAACTGATATAACAATAAAAATCATTGGTCGACGCCCTGGAGAAAAATTTCATGAAGAACTCATGACAGAGCTTGAATCACAACGTGCTATAGAACTTGAGGATATGTTTGTAATATATCCTGAGTTACCTGGAGTAGGTTACAAGGAAATAAAGAACCCTGTTAATAGAAGGTATACATCAAAGGACGCCAAATTACTGGGTATTGATACCATTAAGAAATTGATAAGAGAGTTCTTTGAATTCTATGAACTAATACATGTACCTGTAGAATTTAAGGCGAAATAGGTAAAGTAATAATATCACCAGATTAAGTAGACTAAATTTGACTAGAATGCTGGTGCTTTAGACTATGATGGTACTAGTAGGTGTAGTCTATGTGCAGTGAGAAAAAGATACGTATCCCACTCTATAAGATTTTCTGGGATGATGATGACGTAAAAGCTGTTTTAAGGGTTATACAAAGAGGAGAATATTGGACCATGGGCCCAGAGATCAAAGAGTTTGAAGAGCGCATAGCAGAGTACTTAGGTGTGGAGTATGCTGTAGTGTTTAACTCTGGCACATCAGCTTTACATGCTGCAATGTTAGCTTTTAATATAGGTCATGGCGATGAAGTTATAGTTCCTAGTTTCACTTTTATAGCTACAGCCAATGCCGCACTCTTCGTCGGCGCAAAACCAGTATTTGCTGAAATTGAGGAAGAACGATATGATCTTGATCCGGATGATGTACTTAATAGGATTACTTCAAGAACTAGAGCTATTATACCCATACATTATGGCGGCATGCCCGCCAAGATTAAGGAACTAAGAGAAATAGCAGATGATCACAACTTAGTTTTAATTGAAGATGCAGCTGAAAGCTTAGGCGCAATAACGGAGGAAGGAAGAAAAGTTGGAACCTATGGTGACGCCGCAATCTTTAGCTTTTGTGGTAACAAGGTTATAACTACTGGTGAAGGAGGAGTTGTAGTCACCAATGATAAGAGGATCTACGAGAAACTAAAATTAATTAGAAGCCATGGAAGATTAGAGGACTCAGGCGATTACTTCCGTTCACCAAAGAGATTTGACTATGTAATGCTAGGATATAACTGGAGAATATCATCAATAACAGCAGCTCTTGGACTTTCACAATTAGCGAAATTAGAGAGAGCAATAAAATTACGAAGACGTATTGCGGAACAGTACACCAAATTAATTAGCAAAGAACTAGGTGGCAAAGTAAAACCATTTACAGAACCTAAAGGTGTTAGAGCAGTTTACCAAATGTATACGATAAGGTTGCCTTGGGACAACGGAATGGTGCGTGATAAACTTCAACAATTTCTTCTAGAAAAGGGTATAATAACAAAGATATACTTTGAACCAGTTCATCTATATACCATATATCGTACATTAGGCCATCGAGAAGGAGAACTACCTAGAACCGAGATCATATCGAAACAAGTATTAACCCTACCCATATATCCTACAATGACTATAGATGAAGTAGAATATGTGGTTAATTCCATAAAACAATTCCTGGAATCATACGATACAAATATATAGGGACATCTTTGCAATAGACAATAGTTCAAGAAGCACCCATTTGTTCAAGATAAAAGTCTAATATCTAAAATATGAATAGTCATGTACTAACTAAGGGATACCATATGAATAACTATGCTATGAATAATAGGGCTAACATTGTTATTAGAACTAGAGTTAAATACTCAATAGTAATTAATTACTTGTCTCACGCATTAAAGCTTGTATTGTCTATAATTTTCACAATCATCTTAACGAGACGTTTACCCATTGAGGAATATGGACTATGGGCTACAATATTAGGTGTAGAAGGAATACTTCTAACATTAAATAACCTATGGATGTGGCTTAATGTACGATTTTATGTACGAGGAAAAGTTGATTACCTACAAACATCCTTCGCGCTAACAATTCTTTATATTCCTATAAGTGTATCTATATTTATGTTTATAGGATTGTGTTACAACAATGTTCTAGGATGGGGATTGCAGTACTTTATTTTCGCTTCATTATTATTAGTTTCTGATACTATTGTATTCTTCTATAGAAGCTTGTCTATAGCAGTTAGACCTTATTTAATAGGCTATGGTAACATAGTTAGAGATATTGCTAGAGTACTTGGTATCTATATTTTGGTATATGTATTATCATTTACATTATTTGGAGCCTTAATGTCAGTATTACTAGCGTCCATAGCAACATGTCTCCTTTATGTAATCTATATGCTTCACATAGGCTTGAAAATTCCGTCACCTAGGATAAACACTCACTATCTTAAGATCGTTGCAAAGAACATCTATATACCCCTTTTGGCGATAATGTCCTGGGTTATTGGTGGGGCAGAAAAGCCGCTTGTAACAGCTATTTCTTCCGGGACACAGCTAACCGCATTCATTAACGTGTCTAGTATTCCTAGAAGCATAATAGTTGCAGGAGGGACTGCTTTCACTTACTCTATAGTTTCAAAACTATTAAGTAATCCTTCTAGAAACGATATAGAAGACTTATTTAGGATCACATTTATATTAAACATAGGTTTAACCGGGCTATTAGCTGTTATGTCTCAGCCCGTTCTAAGTCTATTTAACCCGGCTTACCTCGTCGTTGTACCACTTTTTCTGTTATACTTACTTGATTCCTTATTCTTAGTTTTTGCTGAAATATTCGGCACCGTAGCACGAGCACTTGAAAAGAAAGATCTATTCTATGCGGGACTCGAACTCATGGAGACACCTTTGTTTAAAATTCCTCTACTGAGACTACTACGTTGCATATTTGCAATAGGACTTGGTTGTTCTTGGCTCTATTACTCATTAAGTATTGGTCTGTATACACCAGAAGTAGCTTTACTCATGTTCCCCGTAGGTTGGATTATAGGAGACATTATATACCTTCTCTATACAGTAAATGAATCAAGAAAGAAAATCTCCTTTTCAATACCATTCAGGGAAATATTGGCAAGCATACTAGGTGTCTTAGTTTGTACACTCTACTTATTAGCTACAGAGGCCTACAAGATCCTTGTAATAAGCTTTTGGGCATCCTTGCCCATACTAACATTTCATGCCTTGATATCAATTATGTTATACGTATCAGTAGTACTCGCTATTTCTAAATGGTTTAGAGAGCTAACACTATATATTCTAAAGAACATAACCAATAAATTAATGTTCAAAAGGGAATTAAAATAGAAGCTTGGTTAGAAAAGGTATGTGGTCACCGTAGTATTAACTCAAAAATCAATAAGGGTTCCCTCTATGAAAGTAGTAATTGTAACTAACGGTAAATTACCCGATCCACGTATTGAAAGACAGATGCATACTCTTGTAAAAAGAGGAATTGATGTACACTACATAGGAGCTTTTAAAGGAGATACTGGAATAATTGATCTAACGAAAGTGCATATACACCGCATAGAAGGTTGGTCTCATCATGTCAATTTAAAAAGGCAACCATATTATTGGTGGATGAAAAGAAAAATACATAAGATCATCAAACAGGTAAAAACTGATGCTATCATAGCGTCTAACATATTTGCTGGGATATTACTTCACGAACTAGGTTATCCCATAGTAATCGATGATAGAGAACAATTTAGTATGAAACGATTTCTTGGACTCAGTCGATTAAACTCTAGGATAAGATATTATCTTCAATTATTATATGTTAGGAAGATTAAAAAATATGAGGAGATCCTAGCAGAATGGCATCCATTTATTACTGTTACAAAGAGTAGCTATGTTTACTATAAACATGACCTAGGATGTAAGAAAGTCTATTTAATTAGGAATTTCCCACTAAGTAAAGAAATAAAACATATAATAAATCCAATAGACAATAATACCATTGTATTTAAC
>CAYZRH010000024.1:0-30997 GCA_964480805.1 uncultured Desulfurococcaceae archaeon | reverse complement strand
CGTAAAAGGTATTATGTATTTGCTACTATACTAGTCTTAGCATCATCAGTATTATGGGGTTTCTGTGATTACATTGTAAGCTTATTTGGGCTGACAATGTGGTGGTCTAAGGAACCTGGTACTATGATTAAAACCTTATCTGATCTCTTAGTTCTCTCAATATGCCCCGTATTCCTATGTGGTCCTTTAGAGGAAATATTATACCGTGGATACTTGTTTACTGCTACATTACAGAGGGTGAGGAGGGTATGGCTAGCATTCACTATTAATGCTTTTGTATTTGCTAGTATTCACTATGCTTTTGGACCTGGAGTAATGCTCTTCATACTCCTCTGGACATATATTCCATGTTGGCTATACTATAAATCGGGAAGCATTTACCCATCAATACTATTTCACTCACTAAACAATTTATTAGCTTACGTAATGCTACCAATACTTTTCACTCTAACATGAAATTAAGTAAGATCAATGCTTTCACCGATTACAAGGGCTATAGAAGTCAGCGATCATGGAAAAAGATTACTTCTAAAAACCAACATTCGTCTTTGAGAATTCCAGTTTCTATAAATGACAGGTCTATAGCGTTGGGGGAGGACTGGGTTAAGAGTTCCCATAGACCATAATGTGTATGATAAACGGTTATATGCTCTTAATGATGTTCTGATGCATTGTATATCTGGGGATGTTGTGAAGAAGTCCTTTTGATCTAAGAGAGCTGGTACTAGAACATAGGCTCTGTAATTAATCTAGTGTCATCAACATCATAATAATATTCACGATAGTGGTAATTTCTATCAATAAAGTGTGTTGGATATTACATGTATACTCTCTAGATTAAGGCACTTAGAAGATATAAGTAATTAGCTATATTAATAATATGGAATTCATAATCTAGGGCGGTTTTTCGTTTTTAAATCCCGCAACTACTATATCTATTAAATTCCTTAGGAAAGCTTCCTCATCTATATCTTTTGGTCTTCTGAGTATATAGCACAATAATCCTCCAAGGAATGCTCTTAGAGCAACTTCTTCCTTAATTGAAGACTTACCAAATACTTTTTCTGCAACTTCACTGATTTTTTCTTCGCATAAACTTTTCATCTCTTTAGATATCTCTTTGTATAATGATTCTAAAGCCATTGTGTGTAAAAGAAGACTACGCTGAACGGGATCTCTGTATTTTTCCATATAACCCCTCCCGATGCACTCAAGTATTTCTTCACTAGCTAAGCCCGATTCCAGACATGAGTCAATAATTTCTAGTGGGAGACTTCGCTTAGCAACTTCTATAATTAATTCTTGTTTGCTCCTAAAATACCAGAACACTAGTCCCTTAGAAACCCCGGCTTCCTCAGCTATGAGATGTACTGGTGCCTTGAAAAAACCATGCTTTGAGAAAACCCTCATTGCTGCTACTATTATTCTTTCTTTAATAATCTCCTTATCTTTAATCATTGCTCGTTACCTGACCTACTAAGTATCCCTTTTATAATATATGCTATTGAAATATATAATGTCGCCACTAGGGGTTGTATGGCTGGAATTAATGCCGCTGGAAGAGCGGCAGTTGGACCTATAGCTAGAACAGCCATGGTTGCTGCAACGCTTTCATTTTTAGTTAGGGAAATAAACGTCATTGCCATATGATCTCTATATCCTATATTCAAAATCTTACTAACAACTATGAGAGACAATATAACTGTTGCATAAACTATTAACTGTGCCGTGATAATGTATAGTGCTAAACCTGGATTTGATATGAGTAGCCTGGCTTTGTTAGCTATTAGAACACCTATTAATGCTAGCATGAAGGTTACAGTCCATATGGATAGGTAAGGCTTAATTTTCTTCATTATTTTGTTCTCTAAGTGCTCCCAAGCTCTTCTTTCATCAACATGTGATACGTTTCTCCTCATAGATTCAAGGCTTCCTCTAGAAACTCGTGCTAGCCTCTTAGCCTTTCTCGTTATGAAGTAGTACCTTATTGTTTGTCCGAGAATTAACGGGAATAGGAGGGCTATTACAACTGATTCTGCTAGAACAGTTATTGGCAGGCTCATGTGAATGCTCTGTGCATATAAAGCTACATAGGCTGGTGCAGCAAATAATGCTATAAATATACTTAGAATAACCAGTACTGTTGCAAGCTCTATATTGCCTTCGGCAAGCATAACATAAGCTACTGAAGCACTTGATGCAGGCACAGAATTAGCAGCAATATATCCTATACCAATGAGCTTGTTACCAATATAGCTTGCAAATAGTATTGCAATTAATGGTGTAATAATGAATACTATAACTATCACGACTATTGCCTCCTTCAACTTAAACCTTAGCTCTTTACCCATCTTCCTGGATTGCAACTGTATCATTGATGGAAGGAGTGTCCCTATAGCGAGAGAGAGTATTGCATTCTTAATAGTTTCTTTATGGGTTTTGAAGTAACCTGCATTATAGTATCCAATTGGAAGAGCGATCAGAATTACAAGTATTACGTAGACTATTAGATATTTCTTTAGATGAGCGGCTATTTTTACCACATTCACCATACTTGACCACCGAGTCAATAATAGTTGAAAATACTTATAAACTTACCGGTCAGTCAATCCAATCAGTCAGTCTAAGCCTTTCAAGAAATAATGGAAAAACCTAACACTACAATAAATGGTATTATCAATATAATGATAAAACCAAGTAAAATATGCTCAAAACTGTTCAACACTTATTAAAAGAAATGAATATTTAAAATCATTGAGATGAAGTAAAACGCATAAAGGTATTGTAACTATAAGATAGGAATAAAGTAAGTGCATCTGGTGATGTATTCATTGCGTGTACTATTGACCCTTCCTCCCGAGATTCACAAACTGGAAATATACAAGGTTTCTGGTATTAAAGCTCCCCCTCTAGGTCTTGCTTGGATTGCTGCTGTTCTTGAGAGGGAAGGTCATAAGGTAAAGATTATTGATACTCCTACTCTTGAGATGGAATGGAAGGATTGGTTAAGAGAGGTTAAAGGCTGGCATCCAGACATTGTAGGTTTTTCAATGTTAACACCAACTGCTCCTAAAGGGTATAGAGCTGTTAAGATGCTCAAAGAAGAGCTGGGAAACGATTTTCCAATATTTGCCGGCGGTGTTCATGTTACTTCAATGTATAAGGAGGCTTTGAACAATAATATAGACGTCGTTGTCTTAGGTGAGGGGGAATTAACATCAGCTGAATTTATAAACATGATTGAAAAACATGGATTGGATAAGGAGAAATTAAGAAATGTTAAGGGTTTAGCGTTCAAGGATGATTCAAGAATTATCACTACTGAACCAAGACCGTTAGTTCAGAACTTAGACTCTCTCCCACGGCCTGCTAGACACTTACTTCCCATGGATAAGTATACATTGCTTGGTAAACCCGTAAAAGTAGCCCATGTCATGGCAAGTAGAGGTTGTCCTTATGGTTGCATCTATTGTATCACTAGCTATTTCTGGGGCAGGAGAATTAGATTCAGAAGCGCGAAATCGGTTGCTGAAGAAATAGAGTGTTTAGTCAACAAATACAGGGTAAAACATGTAGTCTTCTCTGACGACGAATTAACAATTAATAGGAGATTTGTTTATGACTTAATAAAAGAACTCAAGGAGAGAGGCATAGAGATCTATTTCTCATGCGGCTCCAGAGTAGATCATGTTAATAAAGAATACTTAAAGTTCCTCTATGATAATGGATGTGAAGCACTGTATTTCGGTGTTGAATCAGCTAGCCAAGAAACTATTAACAAGATCGGGAAGGGGATAAGGCTTGAACAAGCGGTAAAGGTATTCAGATGGGTTAGAGAGATCGGCGGTTTTGCAATGGGGTCTTTCATACTAGGCTTCCCGTGGGAAACAATAGATGATATGAAGAAAACCATTGATTTCGCCATTAAGCTTAAACCAAGTTATGCACAATTTACTGTATTAACGCCTTATCCAGGAACTCCTCTATTCGATTATGCTCTAAAGCATAACCTGATAGAGGATTGGAATTGGGAGCATTATACAACAGTAAGACCTGTAATGAGAGGGCTTCATTTTACTAAGGAACAGTTGGGAAAGATGCTGAGGTATGCATATAGGAAGTTCTATATTAGATTAGGATTTATAGTAGAAGAAATAAAAGCTGGGAGATTTAAGCATATATCTAAAGTTGTTTTAAAGGAATTATTTGGTTGGATCAAAGAAAAGATTTTGGGGTGAGATAGAATGGTTCAAACTTATCAGAACAACACTGGACAAGGAGCAAGTAGAAGCGGGATCGGCGCATTTCTTGCAAGTATAAGGATATTATTTGATAATCCTGTCTCCCGACTACTATTAAGATCTGCTACAGCTAATGTCGAGTGTGTCCTAAACGATAGAATTACTGAGAAATCAATAGTATACTATGCTTTATCGATGCTTGCAGGTGAAAGAGTTAACTGCCCCATTACAGCAAGATTTGTTGCATCACTTGTAAATTCTATTATCAGAGTCGGGGTCAGAGTGCTTGGTGGGAGAGAGGAAGATCTTGTTGAGGCTCTAAGGGATCCTGCTTTAAGAAGAGGTATCGAACTAGTGATGAAGGGTTTAGGTTTTTATGGAGTCACGGTTCCACAGAAACTACCCGCCCCGTTCATGATAGTGTGGAATTTCACAAACATGTGCAACCTAAGATGTAAGCATTGTTATCAGAGAGCTGATAGACCTTTACCAGATGAATTATCTCTTAAAGAGAAACTAATGGTTGTTGAGCAATTGGATAAAGCAGGTGTTGCAGCGATAGCTCTGAGTGGCGGGGAGCCTACTATTCACCCAGATTTTTATAGAATAGTCTCAGAGATCTCTTCAAGGGGGATGTATGCAGCTGTAGCAACAAATGGTTGGGTTTTTGCAGACATGAAGAACTTAACTAAGGCTAAAAAAGCTGGTCTCAGATATATTGAAGTATCAATTGATAGTGCTGATCCGGAGAAACACGACTGGTTTAGAGGGGTTCCTGGCTCATGGGAAAGAGCTGTTAAGGCTTTGAGAAATGCTGTAAAGCTAGGTATTAGTAGTACATTGGCTGTGACCTTGACTAAGATTAATATTGATGAAGTAGAAGATATTATTAATCTTGCAGAGGAAATTGGTGTTCAGAGGGTTGTCTTCTTCAACTTTGTCCCTGTTGGTAGGGGTAAAGATAATCTCTGGCTCGATCTAGACCCGCTTGAAAGAGAAGAGGTATTGAGGAAGTTATTTAGAGAGATGAAGCGGAGAAAAAGCCTGCAGATCATAAGTACTGCTCCACAATATGGTAGAGTCTCTATGCAAATGAGTAGTGGTAGAGAGGTTGCTCCAACACATTTCTATGTCGGCGGTGATCCCATAGTTAAAGCAGTTGCAGAGTTTGTAGGAGGATGTGGAGCTGGGAGGATCTATGCGGCTATTCAGCCTAATGGAGACGTTATACCATGTGTATTCATGCCTATAACTGTAGGAAATATTAGGGAAAAACCATTCTGGGACATATGGTTGAATACACCACTTTTTAATATTCTTAGAGACCGTGATAATTTGAAGGGTTTCTGTAAAAAATGTCCATATAGAAATGTATGCGGTGGCTGTAGAGCAAGAGCTTACGCATACTATAATGATCCCACGGCACCAGATCCGGGCTGTATATACGATCTGAAATACTGGAAGGAATTACAGAAGCAACAAAATGTAAATATAACTTTTAAATAACATTGATCTATACATTATATGTTTTCTACTCTTTCTAAAAAGTATAATAGTCCACTTAACGTCTAGGAAACCCATACTCTTTCAGCACGTCTCTGAAAGATCTATCTAATGAGACCATAGACATCTATTAGCCCAATTCTTAGGAGTAATAACCTGCCTCTAATAGCTTCTTTACCTCATATACTTTGTTCACTCTCAGAAACTAACGATATGCGGCAATTAACTGCTTTATGAAATAATATATTTTTGAAAATAGTTCTGGCACGATAAGTAGTTTTAAGCTAGAGCTTTCAGTTCTACTACATTGTTTAAAGCAAGCATATCTATCCTTCCTTTTAATTCTGTTATTTTAGCAAACTTCCTAAAGGAGATCAAGCCTAAAGTAGTTGTCCTTCATAATCGAATATGGGTTATGATCTTTATTGAATACATCTAGGTCATTAACTACTGGGACAAAATAAATAGGTCTCAGTCTTCGGAGCCAAGGGATCCCTGGTACGAATCCCAGTGGACCCGCCATATAGATGCCCTATATTTCGAGCAAGCAATACCTACTGTACTGGGGGTTGAGTTATGTGGAGTACTATCTGAGAAGAAGTCTCTACGGGTTCTTAAAAGATAAGGAGTTACTGAAGAAGTCTGGACTACTGGATAATGAGGGCAGACTAAATAGAGCGTTAGCACTCAAACTTCTAGACGCTTTGATACAGGATGAGGCGGTAAAGGAAAAAGTATTGAACTTCCTTGTTGAAGTATTATAAGAAGGAGCTATAGTGGAAGCGTAGTAAGATATACATGCAACAAGGGATTATCCATAAACATACTCAGCTTAAGAGGAGCTGATGCTGAAGACTCTTCCTAAATCTTATAGATGATCAGGGTATATGATATACTGAAGCATGCATATTTTATAATAGGTTACTGGCTTTTTGATCTTAAAGCTTTGACATGTTATTGTCATTTGTTGCTAATGATCCTCCATAAACTGCGATAATATTCGATATAGTGAGGTTTCCCATGATCTTTATATTGAGAGTGGTTACACCTATTAGCCAGCTACCAGCACTACTTAATATATTATCTTACCTACTTCCATTTACATGCACTACCGATCTAATAGGGTATTCTTATCTCAAAGAATAAGCACCTATATTGTCCTTAATAGCATTTACAGCAGTAATAAAGCAGAGCATGATCTTTCTAACAATAACTTCGATACTGATAAAGAATAGGACATCCTAAAATACGCTATTGTACAAATATTTATTTTTGCAGACTAGTATTCAATTGGAAGACTATGTGAGAATATATAAAATATATAATATAATTAATACATGTTATAGGTTGTCATTGTAGATGGATGCATAGGATACTAACTGTCTTATACATTTATACCAGTTTCTCATAAGTAAGTACTTCTTCGATTTCGATTTATAATGTTATAACTAGTTGTAATATTTTAAACTTTATCTGTATATTTATTGATTATGTTCTAACACATGTTTCTATATTATATTTGATAATAACTATTTATATAAAAGAATTATACCATAATGTTTAGGTAGCATGAATTGGATAAAATAATTTAAATGATTGTATATGAAGTAATTTCAGGCTTTAGGATAAAATGCGTTGCAGATCAGACGGAAGAAATATATAATTGACTAGCATTACCAATGTAATACTTAATATTTCTTAGAGGTGAGGTGATACATTAGTGGAGTGTATTAAAGCTGTAATAGTGTCTGGTTCTCCGAGGCCTAGGAGTAATAGTTTGTTACTTGCGGAGAAAGCTTCTTCATTACTAGAAGAAAGAGGTGTTGAAATATGTGTTATTGAGCTAAGAAAATACAGGTTTTACGAATGTTTTGGTTGTCGGAAATGCGTGGAGATCAAGAAGTGTTGCATACAGGATGATATGAGCAAGAAGATAGTTCCTATGCTCCTCAGAAGCCATATTATAATAGTGTCTAGTCCAGTATACTTTGACAACGTATCAAGTCTTGTTAAGAAATTTATTGATAGAACATGGTGCATTAGAGGATTCCTACGCAACAAAATACTAGGAGCAATAGTCGTTGGAAGGGGTTATGGTCTAGACACAGCTATTTCAGCAATATATAACTGGGGACTTAAACACGAAATGATAATATGTCACAGAGGAGTAAGAGCTCATGCATACAACTACGGGGAAGTCCTAGCCGATCAGAGGGCATTAGAAGACCTAGAAAAAATGTGTATGAGACTAGTTGAAGTCTCTAACTTAATCTACAAACATAGATGATTATATTTACACTTGAAGTTCATACATTTAGGTCTTCTCTATCTGAACATGGAAAACACGGTGATGTTGACAAAACAACTACTGATTCCAAGCAATCTAAATAAGATCTTAAAGGAGGGCTAAAGGAGATCATATACTACTCAGTAATGGGTGTAGCATATCTTCTTCATAGCCTCAAAGCTATTAGGTATTTTCAATGATTTTCTAAACATTATCCTTTCTCATAGGCTTACCTATGTATAGTATTCTATGCCTGACTCTCTCTCGATTCTAACTATCCTATACGCTTGCCCCCCTAGCATCTGATAACTTTAGCCCTTCCTCCTGCCTGTCATCACTTGTTAGGAATCTCTAATTTTATTAGAGATTCCTAACTTATAAAGCTAATATTAACAATAGCACAAAACACTCTAATGCCTCAAGCCACAGCAAAGTATATGATCAAGCACTTCTGAGCATTGTAAATATGTCGTTACTTAAGGTATGCTGTAAACATTTTGTATTTGCAAAATAAAGTCTAAGAAAAATAGCGGGTAAAATAGGTCAATTTTCATCTATATAAAAAACATACGAAATATAAATAGACGAATCCCTGTATTGAGTATAAATAATATTCATTAAGAACAGGTGACATCGAAGTTAGCATCAAGTAATTGTTTTTGCTAATACATAAGTAGTCTTATGAAAAGACTATTTGCTTCATACGGTATCATTCTATTGCAAACATCTTTTTCTCCATGGCTAGACGATAAACATTGCTAACCAAAAACTAAACATATATGTTCTTATACGTCTAAGCTCTTAAGGGTTCCCTTCACTAAGAAGCTTTAAAGTTTCCTCTTTAATAAGTTCAATAGCATGCGTCTCTAGCTTGAGGAGGCCGTATATGTCTTTCCCTTCCCTAACCTCATGTGGAACTTTAAGCTCCTCCTTTACGTGCATAGGCCTAGTGGTCAAGAGATAGAGTCTGTGTGACAAGAGTAATGCCTCACGGACATCATGGGTAACGTAGATTACTGTCAGTTTCTTCTTCTTTAAAATCTCAGATAACTTATCAATAAGTAGCAGGCGCAGAGGAAGATCAAGGTTAGAGAAAGGCTCATCCATGAGAACTAGATCAGGCTCTATAGCTAGAGCACGTGCGATACATAATCGCCTTCTCATCCCCTCGCTAAGCTGGGTTGGATAATAGTTTTCAAAGCCGGTGAGCCCTACTAGATTAAGATACTGTCTAGCAATACTGCAGCGCTTTCTTGGATCTCGTATTCTATCCTTCAACACAAAACAGATGTTGTCTAGAGCGGTACGCCAAGGAAGAAGCCGTGGCTCTTGAAAAATGAAAGCAGCTCTCTTAAAGCCTCTCCATACATATCCTTCATCACAGTGCTCTAAACCAGCTATAATACGTAGAGTAGTGGTCTTACCACAGCCTGAGGGGCCAGTAAGGGAGATAACCTCCCCCTCATATACTACTAAGTCAAGTTCTTCAATAACCTTTAACTTGCCAAACGCTTTCCCAACCTTAACAAGCTTTACAATAGCTTTTCCCATCTTCATACTACCTCTTCTGCCATCTCAACGCCCATTCTTTTAATGGATTTATTATCAAATACTCTGTCCCTAATCCGAGGAAAACTATGGTAAGTGTGTATGCAAAGACAACATCTGTCTCAACGTTATACCTTGCCCAGTTTAATTCATATCCTACTCCAGACATGCTTCCAAAGAATTCTGCCATAACCACCACACGCCAAGCAAGCCCTAATCCCACAGAAATACTTGAAAATACATAGCTGGCTATAGCGGGGATATAAAGATCTCGTAGTTGAGTCAATTTTCCAACATTGAAAGATTGAGCCATTTCAAGTAAAGAGCGATCAATGCTCTGAACACCTCGAGCAACATTAACGGTAACTATTGGAATCTCAACGGACATAATGGTAAATATTGGTGGAGCATCTCCTAGCCCAAACCATATAATGGTGATTACAACCCAAACAATAGGGGGTATGTTTTCTACTATGGTAATGACTGGCATTATAAGGTCATAAACGCTTCTATTAAGTCCTGCTAACACTCCAAGACTTATACCAATAACGAAGCTGAGGACAGAAGCTACTAGAACCCTAAAAACTGTGTGGTAGAGGTGTAGCCAGAAAGCTTCTTTAGAAACTAGACATCCTAAAGCATGAACAACCTTCTCAATAGGAGGTATAATTATTGGAGGAAAAAATAGTGTCAAGAACTCCCATAAAACAAGTAGTGTAGATACTCCTAGGAGCTTGTAGAGGAGCTTGTAGCTACCCTTCGGCAGCTTCATAGTAAATCTCCTTATCTGGCACTGGATAATTCATAATTTTAAGGAACTCTATCAACATAGGCTTAACACTTTCTGCTTCTCTGAACTCCAAATATAGCCGACCAGTCTTAAGTGATTCACTAATCGCCCCTGCTGATAGTTTCAAACCAAAGTACTTCTCGAGGTATTTTTCTGCTATATCTCCTGTTTCATCAGGATGTTTGTTGACATACTCTATTGCTTTTTTAAAGACTGAGATAAATAGCTTTACAGCCTTTTCTTTTCCTTTCACGTTAGAGGCGACAACCCATAGAGAGCCTCCCGGGTATTTTTCCCCTGTCCAATTAGTATGAGTTCGGGTAAACTCTTTTTGGAGATCGAGTATGATCTTAAGTTTTCCTCCAGACTCAAGGATAAGTGAAGTAGCTTGAGGTTCTGGAGTGACAGCTGCGTCAGCACTGCCTGCTAGGAGGAGTTGTTTGATCTGTGGAAAAGGAAGATACATTATCTTGAAGTCTTTGGTACAATTATAGCCAACCCCCTTTGCACAAGTCCTAAAGGCTATGTCGGGGCATCCTCCTCGACACGATATCAGAACACTTTTTCCTTTAAGCCCCTCCCATCCGCTGATATTCTCTCTTCCAACTACATAAAGGTACTTCCAGACAAAGATTCCTACTATCTTGAGATCCCTAAATCCTTTTGTATATAGCCGTACTCCTCCATCAAAAGAATATAGTGCTATATCAACATCACCCCGTTGTAGAAGAGCTAACATGTCTGAAGGCCCTTTCGAGGGAATGAACTCTAGTTTGATCCCGTTTTCCTCCAGCTCTTTTTCATAAATCTCAAAGAGGACGGAAGCAGGGATCATATCTGCACATGGAGGTGCAGTGATCCGCAAAGTTGTTGTAGAGGAATTAGTCTCTTTTATAGGACTGCCAGGATTGCTGTAAAACCAGTAAGTGAAGGACACTAACAAGACTAATACTAAGATTATTGAACCCCAAACAACTATTCTTCTCGGCTTCTCCATAACACTATCACCTCCTGTTAGGTATTCCTAAAAATACTAGGGATTCCTAACTTTTATAAACTTAATTATGGGATATTGCACAAAATACTTAGCCGTCTTAGAGTTAGACATAAAGGCTGTAGGTATGCGAATGTATCCTTTTAGAGTACTGTAGTGGTTGTTATTGATATAAGCACTGGTTAAAACGTAGTAGTGGGTTATAGATCATGCTATTGTTTGCTACTTATATACGTTCTTAGTGTTGAATATGTTTATGTGTTTGTAGTCTATACAAAACTTTCTAATAGAAGTCTTTTCTGGCAAAACTATTGTAAATACTTACCATGAACACTCTATGTAGCTAGAGATTGTATAAAATCATTTCTAGAGATCCTGTATAAACACAACATGTAATCTAATACCAGCAGGCAATAATCGATGACAAGGCTTAAGTCTGCTGCCCTATAGATTCTCTCTTAAACGATGTTTATTCCATACACTCTTTAGGGAGGTTACCACGCTCATAGTAATGCTTTAGCCTCTCTAAGAAGACCATTTTACCTTTTAACTTGAAGTGTTTGTCAACAAACTCTAGAAACTTTATAATTCTATTTAACGTTATTTCGTGTAAGCCATGCTCCATGTAGCAGGCATCTTTATCAGCAATTTCTTCAGGCACCATTAATACATCCCTTAGGAATCTCCGTAGGGCTTCGTGTTTCTTAAGGACTTCCTTAGCTATTCTCTCCCCCTTCTCTGTTAGCCTTATGTACTCCCCCTTCTCATAGAGTATAAAGCCATGTTGAGAGAGCTTTCTCAGCTGCTCTATGACAGATGGAGGCTTGACCTTAAGCATTCTAGCTAGGTCTCGAATTCTTACTACTTTCCCTCTCCTCTGTAACCTGTATATCGCCTCTAAATAATCCTCAAAGCGTTTCCCATAGGGTGTTCTTCTACTCAACTCGTTTACCCTCCGAGTAGACGTAATACGTGATCATTTCAGTAAGGTTTTTGTATTTAATGTAGCAATCTTTGTTTCTCCCAGCATTCTTCTTATCAAGAACGCTATTCATGACGTTCAGCAGACCCCAGTTATTATCCTCATTACTGTTACCCCGTATCCATAGACTAGAAAGGACTATACTCTCTACCCTTTCATCAAACTTGTCAGAAGATAGTTTAAGGTCTTCGGGAACCTCGATGGCTACATGTTTAATAATAGTCTTAGCCACTCTTGTCCCCTCAATAGATACTGTACTCATGTAAGGCTATTAATCCTTAGCCACTCTTACAAACAAGTTGTGTTATAACACTTAACCCATACCTTGCCGTCCCATCTCCTCATTAGCTAGTAGGACAAAAGCTTATAGGAGCTAACCTCTAGAGCTAGAGGTTCTAGGTTCAAATTCCTGCGGTCTGTTTGTAGTTTTAATACCTTGGTAATACTGTTGTATATAGTGGTTCATCCTAAGATCGCTTTTCTAGCAGCCTATAATCTAGTTTTATTGGTGTTAGTGAGTGTTTTCTTAGATTATACGTTATCTCTTCTATTGGTATATGGGGTGCTATTACTAGTGGTATGTCTTCCTTATTTGCTATCCTTATAGCTAATATATCGACTTTCTTAATACCATGTAGTACTACTAATGATGGCTTTACTGGCGCTACTTTTATAGCTACAAGCGGCGACCTACCTCTCGTTATCTTTGTAAACACTATTAGTCTCTCACTAGTAGCTCCCATTAGCTTAACGAATTCACTACTAGCTAGAGACTCTATAGTCTTAATGCTATCAACTATGGTATAGCCTTTTATAGGTCTATGCTCAGTTGTTGACGATAATAGTATTCCTTGTGTAAGCTGTACAGCTTCATCAATTGTTAATGGTTTAAGAAACTCAGCCATATCAATAACACCTTCTACATAGAATCCAAGAAGACGGGCAACACGTTGTGTAATAAGCCATCCATGTTCCTGATCATGCTCTAGTAGTGCTCTAACAAATTGTTTAATAAACCTCCTACCAGGCTCACGTTTACCACGTTCATAGTCACTAACAACACTATATGATACACTCATAAGCCTAGCAATATCTGTCTGACTCAAGCCATAAACCTCTCTCCACTTCCTAAGTTCAGAACCAGGGTTGTCACTCCATATAATGTCTCCAGAAATCCTCTTAGCAACATACTCAATAACATACATGGGGACACTATGATCCATACCAGTTCCTCCAATAAATAAACTACCTAGACCTACACAATAATAAGTATTAGTATCAAGAAATAGTCTAGGCAGAATAGGAAATATTATTCCTAAAAAGTCTCTAAACAAATAGTTTATGAACTAGTTTAAAACAACAACACCATACTACATAACCACAAGACAGTCTATTGAAGAATGTCCCAGTTTCAAGTTAATTCATTAATACCTATAGCAGTGAATTATTAAAAAGTATTAGAAATAGAGGGGAGAGACCCGAACTAGAAGATTAAGTCCCGCGGGGGGGACTCGAACCCCCGGCCACCCGGTTTCTAAGAGTCCATGCCGACCCGTTGTCATCCCCTTGACCCCTCTCAGAGGGGTGTCTAGCGGGCGGGAGACTCACCCTCACTACAGCCGGGCGCTCTACCGCTGAGCTACCGCGGGCTAGCCTCTATTATGTGTTCTTGTATTTGTGGTTTTATAGTTTTTGTCTATGTCTCCATGTCTGTTTATTAGCTTTACTTTATGTAGAGTTGATTCTGGGTGTGGCTGTTATGGGTTCTCTGGTTGATAGTGTTGATCGTGTTTTAGCTAGTGATATAGAGTTTATTGATAGTGTGCTTAGTGTTAAGGATAGTGTTCGTGAAGAAGTTATACGTGTTAGTCGTGAGATTATACGTTTTAGTGGTGAAGCTATAAGACTTATCCATCTGGGTAAGTATAGTGAAGCACTTGATAGAGTTAGAGCTGCTGGTTTGAAAGCAAGTGAGCTTGTCAGAAAGCTCAGCGATCAACCAGACCTACTCTATAGCGGCCTTGTATATAACTGTCTCTGTGAGTATGTTGAAGCACTAGTAATCTATAGTCTTGTTGTAGAGAAGAAAATGCCTAGTTATAGAGAACTCAATATACCCTACATACCCTATCTCCAGGGATTAGGAGATGTAGTTGGTGAATTACGTAGATACGTTATAGACCTACTTAGAAATGAAAGGTATAGTGAAGCAAGAACCTATCTAGATGTTATGGAGACTATATACCAGTGGCTTAGAAAACTCAACTACCCTGATGCTCTAACACCTGGTTTAAGACACAAAGTTGATGTTGCACGCCGTTTAATAGAGGATACAAAGATCCTATACTTAAACACTATAAACTCTTATGAGTTAAGGAGAAGACTTGAAGAGACAAGAGAGTTTTTAGAGAGAATAGGTAGAGGCTAGTGTTTCATGGAGGTTAGAGAAGCTGTAGTCTTAGCAGCTGGTTATGGTGAGAGGTTTTATAGAGAAACTGGTGAGTATAAGCTATTCACTTACATACATAGCAGTAGGCTTGTAGAATAACGTTTTGTAGAGTTTATTATACAATTTAAAATAGGCGGTAATACAGATTTTCTAGCATTAACAGTTTCTGAAAAGGATAGGTGAAAGAGTCTACTAAAAGTGGTATTGTAGAAGACATACTAGGCTATAGTACTCTACACTATATAAAGCCTATATGCTATTTAGAGCCTCTTGGATAAGAAGTGTGTTGCAATGCACCTTACATATACAGCATTTAATGGATTAAGAGATGAGCTGTTTATAAGTGCATGTATAAATGATAGTCCAGAGCTAGCAGGACTACTTGTAGATCAGATAAGGATAGGGAAAATAGCTATTGATCATGGATTAAAGGAACGATATATGAAGTAAACTCTTTCTTCATGAAGAACTCCGGGTCTAGAGAAGCCGATCTATATCAAAAATATATGCATACTATAGATTGATCGAGTTCTTAAGAACGCTAGAAGTACTTAAAATATAGAAGTCTTTAACTAAAGTATATCCATAGCATAGTCTGTGTTGTCGTATCATCCGTTTTTAGAATAGGTAAGCTTAAAGAAATGGGCCCGGGGGGATTTGAACCCCCGACCACCCGGTTTCTCAGATATGGTTTCTAGAGTTCTTATGAGCCGGGCGCTCTACCGGGCTGAGCTACGGGCCCATTACCTAGTATTTATTAGATAGTGTTAGAGGGGTATATAACTTATTTGAGGTATCTATTGATGGCCTCTATAGACTCTAGTATTATACCTATATAGTTGTCTATTTCTAGCTTGTACCAAGCCTCCATGATCTAAGGTATTCTTCTTGTTCTTTAGTAAGCTTGTCTATTCTAATACCCATAGTCTCTAGCTTCATCCTAGCGATCATGGAGTCTATCTCATAAGGGGGGTTCATAACTTTAGGTGGTAGTTTTCCACGGTTATCGTAGAGATACTTTACTGCTAGGAACTGATTTGAGAAACTCATATCCATGACTTCGCTTGGATGCCCTTCAGCTGCTGCTAAGTTTACAAGCCTCCCTTCTGCAAGCAAGTATAGCCTATTCCCATTCTCTAGAGTATACTCTTCAACATACTCTCTAATCCTCCTCTTCTCTACAGCAAGTTCCTCTAGATCAGGTATCCATATCTCTACATTAAAATGGCCAGCATTAGCTAGTATTGCTCCATCCTTCATAAGGAGGAAGTGTTCACGCCTTATAACCTTCTTATTACCAGTTGCTGTAATGAATATATCGCCTGCCTTAGCAGCCTCCTTCATAGGCATAACCTCAAAACCGTCAAACACTGCTTCAAGAGCTTTAATAGGATCGACTTCTACAACAATAACTCTACGGGCACCAAGACCGCGGGCACGCATTGCTATACCGCGTCCAACCCATCCATAACCAGCTACTACAACAACCTTTCCAGCAACAAGTATGTTTGTAGCACGCATTATTCCATCGAAAGTGCTTTGGCCAGTACCGTAGCGGTTGTCAAACAAGTATTTTGTATAAGCGTTGTTTACAGCTATAACTGGGTATTTAAGCAACCCCTCACGTTCTAGAGCCTTAAGCCTTATTACACCAGTAGTTGTCTCTTCTGTACCACCAACTACTCTAGATGCTTTATCAAGATACTCTCTATGTAGAAGAGCGTGGAAGTCTCCTCCATCGTCAAGAACTATGTCTGGCTCTGCTTCAACAAGTCTTCTAATACACCAATAGTACTCTTCACTACTCTCCCCCCTCCATGCAAATACGTTGACACCATACTCTACAAGAGCAGCTGCTACATCATCCTGTGTAGACAATGGGTTACTAGCAGCTAGCCATACTTCAGCACCAGCTTCTTTTAGAGCTAGAGCCAGTACAGCAGTCTCTTTAGTAACATGGAGAACACCAGCAACTCTCAACCCATTTAACGGCTTCTTCTCACTATACTTTCTACAAAGCATTGCTAGAACAGGCATGTGTTTTTCAGCCCAGTATATCTTTAATCTACCACTACTTGCTAAACCTATATCCTTTATCTTATACTCAACCATGGAGCATCAACCTCTAGTAGATACTCTATGTGATTAACTAGATATTATAGTATTATAAATGGACTTACTAGTGTTAAGACATGTAGTGTGTGGGTTAGGTGGTGTCTAGTAGTGAATAAATTATCTAGAGAGCCTATGAAGAAGGATATAGTGTTTACACTATTAACTAGAAGGCTGTGGTTAATGCCAATACTCTACCATATACATAGTTATGGAGAGATTGGCTATGATGAGTTGAAACAGTTACTATGTTTAAGGACACAAGTGCTTAAGAGAGCTCTCTGGTGGTTGGTAAAGTATGGAGTAGTGGAGAGACGTGGTAATAGATTTAGAGTAGTTCAAGACTATAGAGTAGTTCTTAGTGAACTGTTCTTGAATAAATGTATTTATAGAAACTACTACATATTCCGTTATGGAGAAACGTACTTTGTATCAATAATCCGTAGGACAAGGATAACAGCCTATACAGTACCAGCTAAACTGTTAGCTGATATAGATAGAATGAAGGCTGATGTAGATACAGAGTTTAAACCAACTGATCTATTGAGTTTAAAAGGTATACCATTAAAACTAGCTTATAGAGTAGTAAAGATACATAGGATATTGAGAGAATGTACTAGTAAATAGAAACACTATGTATACCAATAATATAGTGCTCAAGTATTGTCTTATATAAAAATGACTAAAGACATGGAGTTCTAGAAACTACTTTTAATCCGGTCTCCAGTTCCTCTTCAACACTAGGAGCTCTAGTTTTTAGCAATCTCTAGAAGTTCTGGAGGCACACACCTTTCTCCAAGATAACTTCTTATAGGCAGGCTTAACATATGACAACTACTGTTCTCTAGTATTATAGAATACACGTGCATTACCTAGCTCATGCCGTTATTCTGGATAAGGCTTTTAGAAAGCAACAGGTATTATAGCATCCATATGGAATCCATAGCAGCTTTCAAATGTAGGCCACCGCTCTCTAACACCAGGTATGTCTAAGGTGTATTCCATCTTAGCTAGGTATAGTAGTATAGCAGCACTAATACCTTGTTTAAAAACTATAGTATACAGACTAACAGCTACAGCATCATTCTATAGTCTAGCGTTAACTACACCAGTAAGTTCTCTCTGTCTCAAGAACACCGATCCATACCTATTCATCCTTAATCCTCTTCCTAGTATAAACTAGTATTTCAGCATAAGTATGTACAACAAGGTTGAAGAAATCTACATCAATCTCTAGATCAACTAGCTTCTTTAAACACTTAGTATAAACGGTATCTTATCGTCTCTAGTCATCTGTACAATCGTTCTAACACCATTCCTTAAGGTAACAGCCTTAGGCTCATAAGGTTTATTAAATAATGGAGATCCAAGTATAGCTTCAATTCACCCAGCTTTTAGAGAAAGCTTACCTCTTTAAGAGCTGTACGAACAGGAGGTATGTATAGGTTCTCCATAACCTATCCGCTAACAGTGAACAAGAATACCGTATATAAGTAAAAAACCTTAACTCTATAGAAAAATACCCCACTATTAACAAACTCGTAAACCCTATACATAAGAATGATGTAGTGGGCCCGCGGGGATTTGAACCCCGGACCTCCGCCTAACCTAGCCCTTTTTCCTCCTAGTTGCTCGTAAGGGCGGCGTCCTAACCAGGCTAGACGACGGGCCCTTCCCTGCATCCATTCTCTTATTGTTTTTAGTAGTAGGATTATATCTTTTGCCGTTAGTGTTTCTAATAGTTTATTGAATAACTGGTCTGTGATGCTGTGTTTATGGTTCTTGATCACGTTACCGTGTGGCTTGCTGAGGCCTAGGTCTCTATAACTGATACCCTTTATCTTCGTAGCATACATAAACATTAGTCAGCGGAAGCCCTAGCCTACAGTATCACCATAACTGATTGTTATACCCTAAAATGCCTCAGTGATAGTGTTTGTTATATGATCTACGGATAAACCACAACCCGCATAACACCCATCCATATCCAGCCACCCTCCACTAGAATCCATAGGCGGAGAAGGTGCTAGGTAGTTTATCTGCAAGACTCCATCTAACACCAATACCACAAATTTGTGGTTCAGAAAAATGGTTCTAAAACGGTAGTTTTTTTCATTCACCACGTCTATCTAGGAGTGTTTTTGAGCTTAAGAAGCTACTGCATGCTATTCTTAGAGAGGTTTATAGTGAGAAGCTCTACAGTAGCTTAGTTGATGCTCTTGTAGGGGATAAGCGTGTACTAGAGAGGCTGTTTCGGATTTAACGATATATTTAAATATTCTTAAACTTTTCTAAACTCTTGATGAGTGGTGGCTTGATGACCCTGTTGTGTGGTGAGACGTTAGGTCTCAGATGGGAGGGCTATGGCGTTGTCCTTGACTGAGCTCCATGAGGTGTAGGTGAAGCTAATGAACCCGCACCAAGAGCTAACTTCCCACACGGAATCAAAAGTAATGAAAACTATCTAGAAATACCGTGAGGGGAGAAACGCTTAAGAGTAAACGGGTATGGTATAGTGGTAGGAGCTATGTACGGCTTGATAAAGAGGATGCTGCTCTAGCATATATAGTGCTCCTTAAGATACATATGAAGCTCTATGGTTTATTACAGCCTCCTAGAAAGCTCATAGCAGTATTTACAACATAAACAAGCTATACTCTAGAAGACCTGAGGGGAGAACTAGAGAAACTAGCTAGTATCTTCTACGACTGGTTCTTGCTTTTGTGCTAGCATACTTACTGGGTCTGCGGGTACATGACCCGCTGGCTCGATCCGTGTTGGGAGCGATGGGCTAGTATGCTTATAAGTGTCTATAGCCTAGGTTTTAGTGGGGTTTCTAGGTTGGCTAGGTCTAGGGTTTTGTCTAAGGAGCTTGAGGAGGGTATTAATGCTCTTGTTAGATATGGTATAAGGTTTAGTGTTAAGAGAGGGCATATATTTATCCGTTGGGAGGATCATGACAAGTATATCAAGTTGTGTGAAGAGAGGCTGTTGCCAAAAACTGTATGTTAACCATGTAGTAGCTTCCTAAGCTTTCTATACACACCCCCCATATCCAATAACCCATATGTGTACAACCTTGTTTCTTCTATCAATACTATATATGATCCTAATGTGTCTACCGATCTTGTATCTCCAGAACCCTCTAAACTCACCATATAGACGCTCACAAGCTCTATAAGGGTTCGTGGTAAGGATGTCTTACTGACAAGACATAGCTTAAGAAGGATCGTGGAGAGAGGATTGAGTATAGACGCTATTATAGATGTGATCCGTAGTCCATGGAAACGGTTGAGAGAGAAACGTGGAGCAGCATTGCCTGGTTTTAGGAGGTACGTCTATGTATCAGTTAGGAAGAGACTGGTGGTTGTTACTGAGGAGGATGATAATATAGTGATTGCTACGTCATGGAGTACAAGTAGGGATATTAGGAGACTAGTAGAGAGTAGAGTTAGGAGGGGTGTATGGGTTGAAGAGTAGGAAGAAGTGGGAATGGCTAGGCAATGAGATTAGATGGGGCCGTAGAGGGAGACTAGCATATATAGTTAATATAGGTGATGTAGAGCTTGTGTTAGATGATGATGGAGAAGTAGTTGAAGTAGCTATTAGGAATCCAGAGAAATACATTGACAAGGAAATCCTGGATAAAATAGCCGTGAAATACCCGCATCCAACCCAAGCAGTAAAGAAGACTATTAGAGCACTAGGAGAAGTAGGTTAGGAAAGAGATGTAGCTATATAGCTACTATTATAAACAAGTACTTATAATAGCTAGAGGTGAGTGGGTTGCCAAGTAGGAAGAAGTGGGTGTTGTGGGGAGATGAGCTATACTATAGTGGGGGTGGAAGAGGTGATGACTACTACATCATAAATGCTGGAGATATAGAGATACATCTAGATAAGAACGGGGATATAAACATGGTTATTATAAGAAATGCTAGTAAATACCTAGAGCCAGAAGAGATAAAGGAAATAGCCTACGAGCAAAAATATACCGTTTCCCGTCCTAGGTCATCGTAGGTCTCTGTAGGACGGTTCATCACGGTTTCTCTCTACCAGAGGCACATAAGCCTCCAGCGGAGGTAATCAGGTAATTACTATCTTAGTAAAGCTTATAAGTGTTAAAGAAGGTATGAGGATTTGTGGTTCAGTTTCGCCTTCTATTCTTATGGAGATTGGTATGAGCTATTATGATTATGAGGAGGAGTATGTAGCTGGTTTCCATGAGTTGCTACAAACCCCAATAAGAGCTGCTCGTATTGATAAGAAGATGCAGATTAAGGCTTACCCCGCATAGCGGGTATGTTCTATGGGTTTCTCAGTGGTTTGTGGTGGTTTTTCTATTATGTGTGCTATCTTCTTTATTTCTTCTAGGCTTAGGTGTTTGCTTGCATTATAGATTGCTATGTCTATTATCTCTCCGTTTTCATCAACTATGATCTCTATGTCCCCTGCATCTATGTGGACTCCAGCATTAGCTCCACGACCATAGTATCTTAGCTCATCCATATACTTGTAGTAAACCCATCTACTCAACCCATACACCTCTATCTATCCTCTCATATTACCTCCTAGAGACATAAACGTATCTCCTAAAACCAGGTAGTATAGCTGAATGAGTGTCTCTTAAACGCTTCCATGGATGCCTAAGAGTATAAACAATCTCCTCTTCACCAACACCCCTCCCCCTAACTCTATCAAAAGCATGTCCAGATATAAGCACATCCTTACCACGAGCTCTACCAATAAAATAGTATGCTCCAAAACCCATGATACCATTACCTCCCATACCCTCTACAATCACTAATTATGTAGAGTATAAAAAACAGCTATATTGTAGTTAAAACAACTGCTTTATCTCCCATGGAGCTAGCTCTATCTCGACTTCTACTTTACCATGTCTAGCTAGTTTCTCATAGTATCATTGTCTAGCTTAGCTAGTCTTAGCTAAACCTACAGGGATTTTTCCATTACGGAGATATCTCCCTGTAAGTTCTCCACTAGAAATTTTCCACAAACTAGCTAGATAAACTCTCTTATCCCTTAACCTCTGCACCACAGACTTGTAGTTCAGCTTCTGGTTTTGCCTAGATTCTACTGGGGTGACATATGGTTGGTTTGTGCCTGGCAGGTTTGCTAGCGTTTTTGAGGCTGGTATGGTTGTTATCTATGCTGGTTACAGCAAGACTGTGAATGCTGGTGTAGAAGCTGTTAAGGAGTATCTTGGGCTTGATATTGGTATTGTTTCTTTAGGTTATGGTATTTAGGTAGATCGTTATTGAAAGTAGAGTAAAGACTAGGGTGATTGAAAGAAACACTAGACTTTTATCCATAACATTATATGTTGTACAACTGATAGATAGGAAATTTTGCACTCACACAGTTATTAGTCAAAAGAATGTTTAGCTATTTTAGTTCTTTAGTCAGTGTTTCTTGTATCAATAATACTATTTTATCTATAGCTTGTGCATGTGAGTCTACTAGTATCTTTGTACTATCTGTTAACGGATCATATGTTATAGCTGTGTTTTGATCCATAATCCTTACCCTATACCCTCCAATATACTGTCTACAGTATGCTTCTCTACCTCCACATATCTTTATAGCTACTTCTTCTAGTGGTAGTGAAGTCTCTATAGTATAGTATCTTGGGTATACATGGCTACGTACAATACTTGACAAGCTCTTACCCGTTGAAGCTAGTACTTCAAGAACCTTAGCTAGTGTTAAAACAGCATCATATCCTAGACTAAATGGTGGATGCACATACTCACCTACACTATTAAAACCTAGTGTTGGCCTAAGCTTACTACATCTCTTCATAACAGCTACTTCCGATAGATCAGTTCTATCAACAACTACGCCATTGTAGCTAAAAGCCTCGTCTATAAAGAGGAATGTGTCTTCAGATACAACTATACTTGAACCCTTAGGGATCATGTGTAGTAGAGCTAGGGAGGTTTCTTCTGGTAGTAGAGGGCTTCCACTATCATCAACTATGATAAGTGATGAAGCATCATTGTTAAGTATAACACCTAAATCCATACCAGCTGATCTAACTATCTCTGACACTTTCTTAACTTCATTAATAAATGGGTATCTAAACCCTTTAACAGCTCTCTTACCACTACTCAACAGTATATAGTCTACATTAAGTGATGAAAACAGATCCGGTAATACTAGATCGCTTGGACCATAGCTAGTACTAACAACTATATTAAACCCCCTACTAGCCACTACATCACTATTTATAAAAGCTGTTAAAGCTGAGACATAGAGCTTATGTATATACTCAGCATAGGTAACCCATCCAGTTCTACCAGGTTCTGTTCTACGAATATACTTGTTCTTTATAATATCAGCCAGTTCATCACCAACTACTTCATAGCCTGGAGTAGTGAATATTCTAAACTGTACATGATCTTCTATAAGTGGGTAGTTTGATACATTAACGCCGCCACGAGCTCCAAAACGTTTAATACTATAAGAGATCTCTCCAGATAGTGATTCATGGAAATCCATTACATCAACACCCGCACTCATAAGGCCAGCTACAAAAGCTCTTTTAAGCATTCGTGATGATGGATTGTAGTCACGACCACTAACAACAATTGATTTCTCACCATACCAACTTCCAAGAATAGCTCCTAGTTCTGCAGCATCTTCTGGAGTTATCTCCTGATTAGGTTTACCAACTATGCGTCCTCTTACAAACTTATAGACCATACTATCCACCTACACTTTTGGTTTAATAATGATCCTTTCCAATACCTTATCTGACCCAATATTATTATATGAACCTATTATTGAAGAAACAGTTTTTACATTATCTCCTACTAGTACGTGATCCATTATAATTGAGTCATGTATACTTGTACTATTAGATATATGTGTTGAATCCCATATTATAGAGTATGAGACTCTAGTGTCTCGACCTATATGAACTCCTTTCCCTATGGATACATAAGGCCCTATAACAGCTCCTTCATCTATTATAGAGTCTGAGCCTATGTGTACGGGAGGCACTATTTCTCCATGTACTTCAGTATTTTCTTCAACATATAGTCTCCTCTCTAGCTGTTTCCCAGATGGTTTGAAGCCTTTTACAACTCCATCAAGTAGATCCCATGTTGCTTTTTTATAGTTCTCTATTCTACCAATATCTTCCCAGTAAGTGTTATGGGGCATTATCCATCCGTATATGTTATAGCCGTTCTCTAGTAGGTATGGGAATACGTGTTTACCCCAATCCATTAGAGCAGGGTTTTTCCTAAGTATTTCCAATAGATCACTTCTTATCATGTAGAACCCTGTGTTTACATAGTTTGAGTATATGCTTTCACCAAAGACGTGTACGTGGGCCATGCTTAAGGCATATATTTCTATAGATAGTGGTTTTTCAACAAACAATCTTATTCTACGGTTAGAGTCTATGAATACTAGTCCATAGTGTAGCGGGTTATCTACTTCTTTTAAAGCAATTGATGCTATACTATCTCTCTCTAAATGGTATTTATAGAAGCTATTGAAGTCTGCATTACATACTACATCACCCATAGAGATAAGAACGTGTTCTTCACTAACCATGTGTGACACTAGTCTAACAGCATCAGCTGTGTCCTTAGAGTCTACAAGAGCTACTTCTACATCTCCTGCATTACTAAAGTGTTCTTTAAGCATTTCTCCAAGATACCTTCCTATGACAATGAACTTGTTAAAACCATTTATTCTAAGCCAGTCAATTATATGGTCTATAATAGCCCTACCAGCTAGCGGTATCAATGGCTTTGGCTTAACTAGTGTTAATGGTCTAAGTCTAGAGCCCAAGCCACCGGCAAGTATTATAGCTGTATAGCCCATAGGTGCTCTACTCCACTCTAGTACCAGTCTCCTCTTCAATACTCTATAGTATCAACTATTTTTCTGTATAGTTCATTAAAGTCTTTTACATTAACCCACATGTGTATAAAGAATAGTCTATCACCTAGAAGGTTCTTTAGTTCTCTATAATGTGTCAGTCTATCATCAACATATACTATTCTATTACGTGTATAAATTCTATAGTCTTTCTCTATAACCTTAAGAGCTTTCTCTAAAACAAGGCTCTTAAATGGATTAAACTCTATAAACAAGTAGTCAAAATAACCTATAATACCCAGTTCTTCAAGAACACAGCGTACAATACTATACCTATTCCAACTAAGACAAGAAACAACAAAACCGCCATACACTTTCTTAAGAAAAGAAGTAACACCATCAAACAAACAAAGCCTCTCACCACAAGAATCAACTAGACAAAAGCCATCTCTACAAAAAGGAGGCTTAAGAACAGAAGCGTCAAAATGATCCCACAAAGTACCATCAAGATCGAGGAATAACAACAAATAATCCACCATAAAGTAGATCAAGCCGCCGGCGGGATTTGAACCCGCGACATCCGGCTTTCTCTAGGCGACTCCGGAACGCTGGATTAAGACACCGTACAAGGCCGGCGCTCTACCAGGCTGAGCTACGGCGGCTTCTTCTATGACATAGTATTGTCTAGTTAGAGGGATTTAAAAAGGTTAAGTATTAGCCGGGCGGGGATTCGAACCCCGGTCACGGGGGCTCTCCCCACCACGGCCGCCTGGCCCATACTCTATTAATTAACTACTATATTAATGATGTTTTTAAGTTTTCCGTAATACATCTGATTAGGGAATACCTAGTGTATAACTATATCTTAGGTTTAAACTAGATAGTATTAAGGTGTTGGGATGACGTCTATTAAAGACTTTATTCAAGGATACTTACTAGGTTTTACACTATGTGATGGCATAATAACCATTGATAAAAAGAGATTTGACTATAGAGTTAGATAGTTTCTCAATCCTATAAAGGATCACGATATTGCATCCTTTATAAAAATTCTTGTAAGGATACTAGAACCTAAAACTAATATAAATGATTATTTTGAGGAAAAAGCATCAAAAAGGACATTATCTCTTCGTTCTAAGAGCATTATTATAGAGCTCTACCATAAAATTAGTAATTGTTTATTAAAGGGAGAAGTACTAGGTTTATGCAGTAATAAAAGTCCTCAATATCTACTAGATTTATTATGTGGCTTACTAGATTCTGATGGAAACTTTGAGTACCTGTATTATAAAGAACCTCTTTTACGGATTACAACTACAAATAAGTACATCTTCTTGTTGTTAAAAATGTGCTGGAAAGACTTAGAGTATACTACTTCTACTCAATACGAGAGAATAAATTTATTTTGTTCATAAGACCCAGAAAAACACCGTTTATTCTACCATGCGTAAAAGCGATTAGGTATGTATGGAGCAAAGAATCTTTTACTAGGGATTAGCTATAGGACTTCAAAATTAGGACACCGAGGATTAGGATATATTATACGAACACTTGATGGAAACAAATAGATACAATAATCCTAGTAGAGTAATGAAGTACTTTTTCAAGACTATAAGATATTCTCCCTTAGATACATGTATTGCTCTGTTTGATACAATCACTACCCGTGACCTGGCACTTATGAAGTAAGGGAGTATGCATAATGCAGGAATCCTAGAGAATGCTCTAAACAACTCTAAAAGACATAGGGATTGCTCTCTGGAGATAAGCCGTATCTAAGTTATTATGAGTCATTAATTGTACTAGGACTGAATGTTTGATATAAAGTGTAGATTATAGTAGTTCAATAATGGAGCTACTATAAGGTCTGTATTAATGATGTTTAGGTGAAATAAAAATAATAGATGGGCCAGGCGGCCGAGGATTAATGGGCCAGAGCCCCGCATCCTTGGCCGCTAGACGACCCGGCTTTCTATTAATTATTTTGTTTATTTTTAGTTGTTTATAACTTTATATAGTGGTTGTTTCTTGTTGTGTCTTAACTAGTGTGTTGCAGAGGAGGTCTACTTCCTATACTCCTCTATTATTCCTTGGTATGCTTGTTTATATATTGTTGTTGATGATAGTTTCTTAACGTCTCTAACATACTTCTTTGTCACAATGTTTTCTGGATACCCATGCTTCTTTGCCCACTCTTTTAATGGTACACCGTACTCTCTCTGTATCTTATCACGGTATATGTCGTCGAAGATGTTGAATGCACAGAATGGTATTAGTCTACCATCTGGTACTCCATAGTGTATATTACACCTCATTACACGCTGTATATCGTAGTTGTAGAGGTCCATGAAATGCATCATACCTATAAACAACATCTTGTAGTGTAGTACTGCTAGTGCTTCATAGCTTCTCTTAATAATTATGTTAAACAGTATCTTCCATAGATCAAACTCTTTCGGTGCTTTCTTATTATCTATAAACTTCCTTATACTATAGAGTAGTTTCAAACCCGTCATCAACCTGCTTGAACCAGAAACTAGGTCTCTCCACTTCTCATACAGATACTCTAGCAAACCCTCTACATCAACAAAATCTGTTATTGGTATAAACTTCTTCACCAAACCATGCTCTCTCTCTACATAGACATAGGTTGCTGCACCACATACTGGATGGTTATCCATTTCAAACTTGAATTCACCACTAAACCCTTCTATAAACCGAGAGAATACAGCACTAACTGGTACAGGATACCATGCTTCACGATGTATCTGTCCACCTGTCTGTTCCTCAATCTTCTTAATAGCATCTGGTATTGTTATACGGTACTTCTCTCTCTCATGCTTCTTCATAAGACCGGTTAAGCTTACTGGTTGGAAGTTTACTGCTCTTATAACGTCTGTGTGTTTACCAGCAAATTTTATGATACCGCCTAGCTCATGATCGTTTATGCTACGTAGGATAGTGGGTACTAGTACTGTACTAGTCATACCAGCTTTACGGAAAACCTCTAGTATATATGGTATTTCCCAGTGGTTCTTCCAGTTAGTTATAGGTGTTACACCATCAAAGCTTAGATAGACAGTGTTTACACCTGATGAGCGTAGAGTATGTGTATACTCAATGGCTTTAACAGGGTTTTCTAGATAGAGTTCTGCAAATTTTAAACCATTAGTATTTAACTGCATATGCTTTACACCCTCTGCTTTAGCAGTCCTCACTATATCTACTAGGTCATCACGTAGTGTTGGTTCACCGCCAGTAAACTGTACATTAACAGATACACCTTGTTTCTTAACAGTACGTATCATAGCCACGATCTCTTCAAGACTTGGCTCATATACATAGCCTGATGCTTCAGCATAGAAGAAACAGTACCAACAACTAAGGTTACAACGGTTAGTTAATACAATATTCAGTAGTGCAGTATGGTTCTTATGTAGAGGACATAAGCCACAGCTAAAAGGACAGATGTTTTCAAGAGCTGTATAAACATATCTAGCTCCACGACCCTCCATAATCTCCCATTTACTAAACTTCTTATAAAGACCTACATCACTCCAGTAGAGTTCTTCAATCTCTCCATGTTCTGGACACTCTCTACGAATATAGAGCCTACCATCCCTCTCAACAATAAGTGCTGGTAAAACACGGTAACAGTAGGGACAGACACTCTGTGTAATAGTTACCAGTTCCTCACCACTCTTAACACTAGGTATTTTAAGAGATACCTCTCCAGCTTTCTTAGTCAATTCAAGACTATACTTTAAAACCATAACCATACACCAAAGCATAGGGATTATACACTCTTTACGTCTCAACCTATACATAAACACCTAAATACTTATAAAGAATTCTCTAACATTTAAATAACCAAATAACTAGTCATTATTAAGCCCTTGAAGCAGACGATCATGTCCTACCTTGTTTTCTTTTCTTCTTATACTTCTTTACTAATTTGTTTTCTTTTCTAGTGATTCTTCATAGCTTATCCACCCCTCTAGATAGGCTTTTGCTATCTTCTCTGCTTCACTCCTAGGTACTCCACCAAGTATACTATACTCTACCATAGCTCTAGCTCTTCTCTTCCTCCTCCTCTCCATAAGCTCTCTATACTTGAGCATATAGTTTCTCTCTCTACCACCTCCTATAGTATCATGTGATATTGAGATAAGGCCTTCTTTTTCGTGTGTTTATTATCTTTTTTAGTTCTTTTACTGCTTCACGGTATGTTAGTGGATCATGGGGGTCTCCAAGTCTGTTTAGTACCCTCTTAGCCTTCTCTTTATCGATCTTCTCTGCTTCACTATACAATCTTAAGAGTATCTTCTCTCTCTTCCGCACCAGCTGTTTATGTTTTAGATACAACTGGTAGCTATTAGCCATGTTTTTTCTTCTCACATAATTAACTATTTTATAGGAATAAATAATGGTTTCCAGCTAGTCAGATCATGTAAAACATTAAAACCTACTCTGCCCTTAATCGCCAGTGACTAGTAATGCCTTTAATTCATAAGTTGCTAGGACAACCATTATATCAGTCAATTCTATCCTATTCATTCATAATCAGTATCTACCGAGTTCATCCTTATAACTCACTTATATAGGTCTCTTCGATTTACCCCCCATGATCCCTTCTTCAAGGAAAAGGTATTACAATACCGTAAAACCTATAGCCAGCATCTACTCTAGATGCTAATACCAGTATTTATGAACCACAATTTGTGGTACAGGAGAAGCTTCGCCTAGTATACTTGTGGGTTGAAGTAGAGATAGTGGTTAGGAGCAGATCTTTTGCTTCACATGTCTTTGTTTATGTTGCCTCTGTTTTAAGAATTGATGGTGGATGATGGTGTTTTGGAGGAGGTTAGCGGGGGGAGTGTTTTTACATACATCAAACGTGATGTTAAGAGGATAAAATGTGGTGGTAGGAATGTCTACCGCTACTTCATTATTAGGGATGGTAAGCGTAGACCTATTCTAAGGATCCCTGTAGAGGATCTCATCAAACTACTATTTATGTTAAGAGAGTGGTGCGGGGGGTGGGGTTTGAACCCACGCAGGCCTACGCCATCGGGTTTCTCACTTAGAGGTCCTGAGCCCGACCCCTCTATCCAGGCTCTTTGCAGTCTACTTGAAAGTGATGGCCGTAGCTCTCAATATTCGCCCCCTATCCATCAGCTTATGATGAAGGATGTGGGGGCGAAGCTTGTATGGACCCATGAGCTACATAGAATGTTCCTACAGTGGATCACGGGAGAGAACCCTGATATTAGTAGAAAACAGTTGCGTAGCTATGAGCTTAGGAGCTTGGAGTTAATTGACAAGGATCTATATAGGATACTTGGAGAATGGGCTAGGAAGTCGAAGAACAGGTATGAGGCAGCCAGTAGGATAATAACTTTCATGAAGAAGAAGCTAAAACTAAGGGAAGAAGCTGAGGAACTAAGAGAGCTCATAGGCAAGAAGCCGAAGACAAGGAAAGACACCTATGTACCACCAATAGAGCTAGTTGTAGCTGCAGGCCAGAAGCTAAAACATACAGATGTATATTCATTGTATCTACTACTAGTGAGTACAGGATCAAGGCTCTCCTCAATCATCTATGCACTAAAACACTTTGACCCAGATAAACTAGTATGCCTAGACACAGACCCACCAATATGCAGATACCACGTAGACTATGAGAAAGGAACAAAGAACCAGTGGACCCTATACATGCCCAAGGAAATAGCAGACATTATCAAGAATATAAACATGGTAAGAATACCAAGATACAACAAAGCAGAAGAAAAAATAAACAAAGCAGGAGTATCAGTCAAGTACTACCGCAAATTCGTATATAACTACATGAGAAAACAACGAATAGACCCAGACATAGCAGAGTTCATAGAAGGCCGAGTACCACAGAACATAGGCTACCAACACTACCTAGAGAAAATAATGCAGGCAGACGAACAATACCCAGCATACGCAAAATGGCTGAAACAAAACATACTGGCAAAGCTATAGGTTCTCCCTAAGATAAACAGTTAGCTTATTCTGTACATAGTCGCTCTTAACAATCTTCAATATGTTTCTCCAGAAGCTGTTATTACTCCATCTTCGCTCCAGGTATCTATAGTAGCGGTCTGGGTCATTAGCATATTCATTAGCTATCTCCTCCTCGATCTTCATAGCAGCTGCATTCCATAGGGCTAGTGTCTTGAAGTCCTTTAGGGCATGTTTAAGGAACTC
>CAYZRH010000023.1:0-31289 GCA_964480805.1 uncultured Desulfurococcaceae archaeon | reverse complement strand
ATCTTTATAATCTCTTTAGTTATTGTTATAGACTATTTATGTTAGGGAAATGGTCTGTAAATAAAATATTGTAGTAAGACTAATATACTTACTGTCTTTAAACAATTACCGCTAATCCAAGATCCTTCATCACCTCCTAAATCTTAATTATAGGGGTTAGAGAAAGAGAATAACCAGTTAGAATAGAGGTTAACGAAAATGGGTACTACTCTACTCCCAAACCTAGAAGCATGGGTTAAGAAACAAAAAGAAGTACTTGAGAGCTTTAAGAAAGCTGAAGAGAGACTTAGAGAAGCTGATAGACTAGACTTGATAGTATTATCTAGAGCAGCTTTCCAGCACATGATTAGAACTCTATCAGCCTTCGATCAGTGGCTTCAAGAACCATTTGTTGTAAGCCATATGCCTAAGGAGATGCTTATTGATGTATGGGATACTATTAGAAAGATCCTTTATGAACTACTAGAACTAGATATAAGGCATACTAGTGGGTTTAAAGTATATGTTGAAAAGCTTGCTAAGGAGGGTAAGTTGAATCCTATACTCATATCTGCTAAGGAGGAACCTCGTAGAATATCTTTGTCAACATCTATTTGAGTTTGATAAATGGCAGTAGTTACCAACAATTATGTTCTTAAATATAAACTATTTTATTAAAAGAATCTTCTACGTCTTCTCCTACCTAGAGTCCTAGAAGCTAGTTCTACCTCCATATCTATTGGTGTAACCTTAATCCTTAACTCATCAACTAGCTTTTTAATAGAATCTCTATCTTCACTAGGTATACTATCCTTCATGTTTTCTAGAAACTCTTTACCAAGGCTTGTAACAATTATTTTCCTTCTAGGATTGGTCTCTGTTAAACCAACATATAGTAGTGCTACTAGGTCATTATGTAGTTCTTTACTAGATGGTGTATTACCAAGCATTATAAACTTGTATCCAAGATCGTATCCAGAATCCTTCATATTATATATTAAGTGCTGTAGTGCTTTCTCAGATATGCCTCCATAAGTCTGTATTATATAGAGTAGCTTAATCTTCCTCTGATCCCGTTTTATATCATCAATTGTTATAACGTGTTTAGTAATAATCTTTAGCTCCTTAGATTTTGAACTACTTCTCTGACTAGACATAAGCTATTCTCACCCTAATCAGTTCTAGATAATTATCTCCTTAAATTCTTTTACTTCAGAGTAGAGTTTTCTAATAGCTTCATCTCTTGGTAGACCCTGTAGTACTAGTAGTGCTATTCTATAGTTTAGATACTCCTCTCCATAATCTCCATATAGCTTCTTATAAAGACTTAATAGTTCTCCATATATTTTTTCAACAAGAGTTTTTTCTGCAACTTCTTTCTTCTCCATTCTCTCAACCCTACTAATTTTTGTAAGTAGCTCATCTAAACTCTTTTTAAGAATATCTATATTCCTTTTTGACGTAACTACATAGCTTAGATGTATATATGTTATGGACATGAATAGTGTTAGTGTAGCTAGTGTAAACACTAGTATTAGTGATAGAGCTGTTGCTCCACTACTACTATATGTTAGCCTTAGCACAAGTATTAGTGCCGATAAAGAGTTTATTACATGGCCTGCTAATGGAGACTTATACACTATTAAGAGACTAGTTATTGAAAGAATTACTGGTAAGATGAAGTATTCAAAACCTATTCTAATACCTAGTGTATAGCTATAGATTATTGTAAATATTAGAGCTGTTTGAGGCATAGCCATGTATATTTGTGTCTTAAACCTTTCTGATAAAGCAATCCTTCTATAGATCTTTAATGCTTCTTCATACTCACTAACACCTCTCCTAAGATCCTCTAGTGATAGATGTTGGTCAAGGTATTCATAGAATATGTTTCGAAACTTTAGTATAGAGTGTACTAGATAGTCTATAGCACTAAGGTATCTACGTGTAGGTATTATAGGTGGCTTAGTATTCTCAAGATCCTCTATAGTCCTTGACAAGCGCTTAATAAGGTGTTCTACACTATAGTCTTCTCCACACTTCCTCCTAAACTCTTCTACAAGACTCTTTAAAGCATCTGTAAGACTCTGCTGTATAGTCCTACCAATACCAGACACTACCAGTTATCCCTCAACAATAGAGTTTACTAATACATTATTTTAAGGGTTTTTATATAGATTACATATAGATGATGAAAAGCTTGTATAGAAACCCCTAGGGGTTGGGGTTAATGATAGATCAGCGGTAGCTGATACACCTAAGTACTGTAGGAAAACTCTCCTATTAAAACTATATCTAGGAGATCTCTTCATCTACTAAATAAGTGGTGGAGGGATATGCCGGAAATTAGAGAAATAACTAGTTCAGCAATATTTAGGAGGATAGGTACACACAGCCATATACGTGGACTAGGGCTTGATGAGAAGGGGAAGGCAAAACCTGTTGGAGACGGTCTTGTTGGCCAACTTGAAGCACGTGAAGCGGCTGGTATTGTCGTAAAGCTTATACGTGAGGGTAAGATAGCTGGCCGTGGAATACTGTTTGTAGGCCCTCCGGGCACTGGTAAGACAGCATTAGCTATAGCTATTGCTCGTGAACTTGGTGAGGATACACCATTTGTTGCTCTTAGTGGTTCAGAAGTCTATAGTAGTGAGTTGTCTAAGACAGAGGTTCTTATGCAAGCACTACGTAGAGCTATTGGTGTAAGGATTCGTGAGAGAAGGCTTGTCTATGAAGGTGCTGTTAAGGAGCTTAAGGTTAGGAGGATAAGGCATCCACTAAACCCTTATGTACTAGTACCACGTGAGTCTAGGTTAAAGCTTGCTACAAAAGATGATGAACTAACGATTAGTGTTGGTGAAGACATTACTACACAGCTTCTACAACTAGGTGTTAAGAGAGGTGATCTTATATGGATTGATGCAGAGACGGGGCGTGTACACCGTGTTGGCAGGGTTAAGGGTGTTGAAAAGGCTCGTTACTATGATATAGAGGCTACACGCTATGTTGAAATACCTAGTGGCCCTGTTAAGAAGGAGAAGGAGATTGTTCATGTACTTACACTCCATGATCTAGACCTAATGTATACTGCTCAAAGAGCAGCCTTTACTGTACTATTGGGTTTTGGTGTTGAGAAAGAGATATCTTCTGAAGTAAGGAAGGAGGTTGATAAACAAGTTAAGAAGTGGATTGAAGAGAAGCGTGCAGAGATTGTTCCAGGTGTACTGTTTATTGATGATACACACATGCTTGATATAGAGTCTTTTAGCTTCCTATCACGTGCTATGGAGAGCGATCTAGCGCCAATTATAATACTTGCTACAAACCGTGGTATAGCTAGAATCCGTGGTACTGATGTAGAGTCTCCACACGGTATACCGTTAGACCTTCTTGATAGGTTGTTGATAATACCTACAAAACCGTATAAGCCTGAAGAAATTAGGGAGATCATTAAGATTAGAGCTGATGAGGAAGAGATAGTTCTTACTGACGAAGCTCTTGAAGAACTTGTTAAGATTGGTAATGAGACTAGTCTACGTTATGCAGTATCTCTTATGGAGCCTGCACGTGTCTTAGCTGATAGCGAGGGTAGGGATGCTGTTACAGTACATGATGTTAGGAGAGCTAAGGGGTTGTTTATAGATATTAGTCAAAGTGTTAAGTATCTTAGAGAGTTTGAAGATAAGTTTCTTAGAATGTAGCTACTTTTAGTAGAATGTTTCTAATACACTAACTACTGCTATATATAATGTTATAATATTTACTGGTACAAGGAATAATGTATTAGCTCTATAGAAGTAGGCTTTTCTATAGTTTGATATATAGAATATTGTTATAGTAGTTAATGTTATTGTAAATAACAGGCCTATTATAGCTGAGCCATAAACTATTAAGTCTACTAGCAGACTTGTGTCTCCAAAACCAAGAATACTATAACAAGCTATAGTCACTACTATTAGTGATAAGAGTAGATAGTTTAGTAAACCTCTAACACTATACCTATACAATCTATTACTTAGAGACAGTATATCTGAAACAACATACTCTATAGACAATGATGCCAGTAAGACACTACTTGTTAAACCAATCATGTATGAAGTTATTGAAAGAAAGCCCATAACCCTAAATGGCCCAATAACGTGTTCTAATGAATAGTTGTTTAGAGAATTCACAGCATAAGGTGTTGAAGCTATTGCTATACCAATAACTATGTTAAACAAACCACCTACATAGATGTCTCTTAAATCACTACTGGAATTATTTGTTTCAATAACCTGCATGTATAGAGAATATGGAGCAGCTACAGCACCCCATAGAGCAAGCATGTCTATAAATGATATACTCTTATACTCTAGACTAGAGCTCATTATGTAGGGTAGGTTATTGATTAATAGTATAATATACACTACTACTAGTGTTATAGAGAGTATTGTAAGCACTCTTATAGTTTTTAATTCAAACAACTTGTTAATACTTATAGCCCATACTATTACTATAAACAATATACTATAATATATCCATTTAGAGCCAAGAACATAACTATATACCATAGATAAACCAATAATATTTACAACTATGGTTAATATACTAGCAAAGTATATTGAGTATAGGTAAATGCTATGTAGTTTCTTAGATAGAACTACTAAACCATTATGAAGATCATTTTTAGACATAATGTATGGAATGCTTACAACCTGTTGGAGATAGATCAGTGGTAGTATAGCTAACACTATTAATATAAAACTATAAACTCCATATAGTAAGCCAAGTCTAGAAAATACAATAATATTGGTTAATTCAATACCTGCTATAGAAGCTATAAAACCTATGCCAAAAAACTTCTTAAACCACTCCAAAACTATACACCTTAGAAGTATTTGTTAAAAATTCATGGAGAATCTGTATTCTTTAAAAACTCTATTACCTTCTCTAAGTCGTCTTCACTTAGGTTACCTAGAAGAACTATTACATTTCTACTATAACTATTGTTTAAATGACTTTGTCTACCAGTTCCATTCTTATCCTTTAACTTACCTCTATTAGTTGTTTTTGTAGCAACTACTCTATGATTGTATAGTAATGGTATAACCATTAATGTCAAATATATAGTTATGATCACTAGTACGTCTATATCCATCTTCATTACACCAAACTGTTACTCTATAGAAGAAATGGTTATCAATTGGTTTATAAGGTAGATAGAGTGGTATTAGCTAGGTATAACCATAGTTTATGATACAAGATAGTATTAATGAATTAATACTGTTACCTTACTTACTAACTACTATACTCCTGTACTTTTATTCTAGTATTATCCTAATTTCTCTAATATTTGTCCAACAAATCTTTTTAACACCACGTTGCCCGGGCTTGTAGGAGGTCTTAATTAATCCAACGTCTTCAAGTCTTTTAATTTGTGCACTAGCATTTGCTTTACTCTGTTTAATATATCTAGCTATATCTCCTATATCTAACTCTTTCTCTGACACAAGCTTTAGTATTTCAAGTCTTGTTTTTGATGCTAGTGCTGAGGCTAGTCTATTAATATAGTCTACTCCTTTTACATAGAGTACTCCATTGTTTTCAAAAATACCTTCTCTACCACTTGTCTTCCGCATACCCATCACCTTAATGATCTGGGTATGTTGGTCTTTTTAAGTCATTATAACTATCTCCCACTTAGTTTATTAGTTTTACCTATATAGAACAGCTAGTATATTTATGAAAAACTTTAAAAACCTCGCGAAACAAGTAATAGGTTACTTTTCTATCTCAAATACCCTATAATTAGTTAAAAACATTCTGTTCACATTTAAGTAGGTTTAAAATAATATGGTCCACAGCTTTAAACAACTGCTACTATAGAATATGCTAGAGAGTTATATACATGGTTAATATAATACTACTGTAATAGGGCTGTAGCTTGGTAAAGATTGGTGAAATATATAGAAGACTGATAGATAGGGATTTCCGTATACTTAATGCTATAGAGAAGGGTATGTCTAGATATGAGTATGTTCCGTTAGAATTTATTGAGAAATATACACGTATACCAGAGACACAGCTTGATATATCTCTATCTAAACTACATCGTTTAAAGCTTGTTAAAAGACAGTATATAGTGTATAAAGGGTATAGGCTAACGTATCTAGGACTAGACATGCTTGCATTAAGAAACTTTGTTAACCGAAACATTGTTGAAGCTATAGGTGACCGTATGGCTGTTGGTAAGGAGAGTGAGATATATAGAGCACTAGCACCTGGAGGCACACTTGTTGCTGTAAAGTTTCTACGTATAGGCCGTCCAAGTTTTCGTTCAACAAGGAGAGTTAGAGTGTTTGCTGATAATCCTCGTTATGACTGGTATAGACAGTCTAGAATAGCTGCTGAGAGAGAGTATAGAGCATTACATGAACTATACTATGCTAGAGCATCAGTACCCGGTCCACTCGCATATAATAGACATGCTATCGTGATCAAGTATGTTGATGGTGTAGAACTATATACTAGACCCTCTCTAAACAATCCATACTATACTCTAGAAGTAATACTTGATACACTTAGGAAGGCATATGTTGATGTAGGTATTGTACATGGGGATCTTAGTGAATACAATGTACTCGTTGATCTAGAGACTAGTAAGCCATACATAATTGATTGGCCACAGTATATTGAGAAAGAGCATCCAAGTAGCATGGATCTATTGTGTAGAGACATAGAGTATATAGCTAGGTTTTTTAGAAAGAATTATCGTGTAGAAGTTAGTCTAGATAGGGCTTTAAAGTATGTCATTGGTGAAACAGAGAGCTTCTAGTAGTAAAGAAGTAGTTGTTATAGGTATTGACATACTCCCTGGTAGGAGTGTCTCATCAAGAAGACAGCCTCACTATGCTCTAGTTGTTCTACGTAATGGAGAGGTTATAGGAGAGTATGAAGACGCCTCACTATCTAGATTTATAAGACTTGTATGGGAGTATAGGCCGACAATAATAGCTATTGATAACGTTTATGAACTAGCACCAGACTATAACGGTCTTGTAAAGATACTGTCTATGCTACCACCAGATATACAGATTGTACAAGTGACTGGCTGGGGCCCACATACACTAAACATTAGATCACTTGCTAAAAGCCTTGGAGTAAGTGTTCATGGAAACCTCTCTCCATTAAAAACAGCTTATGTAGCAGCATTAGCTGCTTACAAAGGGTATGGCTATCAAGTTAGGTTATTAGAGGAGAAGACAAAGATCATTGTATCACGTGGTAGAAGCGTTAGCCATGGAGGTATGAGCTATAATCGTTATGTAAGAAGTGTACGTGCAAGCATACTTAACATGACTAAGGAGATTAAGAAGATACTTGATAGAAACAAGCTAGACTACGATCTGGTTTTCCGTAAATCACGTGGAGGGCTTGAGGGTAGTGTATTCATAGTATATGCTCCACGTTCAAGACTTAAGGGGTTGATAAAACAAGTTGATACAAAAACTGTACGTGTAGAGATAAAGCCTGTTTATTCAAAAAAGGTATCTAGAGAGCCTATTAGAGCCTCATATAAGCCAGTAATACTTGGTATAGACCCTGGTATTAGTACTGGAATAGCAGTAATAGATCTAGATGGTACTCCACTGCTCCTATATAGTTCTAAAAATATTGATAGAAGTGACATAATAAACATGGTTTCATCAATTGGCTCTCCAGTACTAGTAGCAACAGATGTTTCAACACCACCCGACTCTATAAGGAAGCTTGCAGCAACACTTAATGTACAAGTATATACTCCTCCTAGAGACTTATCTAATGATGAAAAGAACAATATTATATACAGTGTCTTAAAGAAGTATCCATGGATAGATATAGAGGATACTCATGAGAGAGATGCTTTAGCAGCAGCTTATAAAGCATACGTGTCTTATGAGAGCAAGTTTAGACAGTTAGAAGCTCATCTATCAAATATAGGTATAGAGCTGGATGTAGAGCAGATTAAAGCTGACATTATAAGGGGTAAGACTTTAGCTGAAGCTATTGAGAAAGAAGTTGAGAAGAGACTTGAGGAAGCTAGGATAGAGTATGGTGTTAAGAAGGAGGTTAAGAAGGAGGCTGTAGGGGCTGTTTATAAGAGAGATGAGAAGCTTATAGAAACACTTAGAGAGAGGATTAGGGTTTTAGAAGCTGAGAAGAAGAGGCTAGTTAATACCGTTAAGGAGTTGAGAGATAAGGTAGTGGGGCTAGAGATCGAGCTTAAGTCTATAAAGAGTATTGTTAGTCCAGATGAGAACCTCTTAAGAGAATTGAATAGACTTAGAATTGAGAATGAAAGACTTGTCGAAGAGCTTAGGAGTCTACGTAAGAAAATAGAGTCTTTAAAGAAGGAGAATATCGAGTTAGTTAATGCTTTAGAGGAAATTGTTAGAGAAGGCTATGTTATAGCTCCAATATACTCTCATCTCAGTATAGTTAACGTAGAACGGCTTATTAAGAAAGGTGTTAAAGCTATATATGTTAGAGACCCCTCTATCTATGAACTAGATACCTTAAAGAAGCTTAAAAATAACCGTATAGCATTACTTGTTGATAATGATATAGAGTATCCTATAAGAATACCAGTAGTTAATATAAAACACTATAAACACTATATCATTAATGAGAAAGTATATGTAGAACCAGCTATACTGAAGAGAATTAATGATTTATGGAAAGTTGTTGATGAAGAAGATAGGGAGGAGAGGTTTAAGAGAATAGTAGATATGATTAGAGAGTATAAGGAAGAGCGTAAAAAGGAGCTTGGTGTAGAGAAGCTATCCTCTAGAACAATATAACTTCATCTCTAAGCACAAGATCTGTTACTTTAGTAATCCTACCAAGTTCTTCATCAACAATACCCTCGATCTCTGATACAATATGTTGTGGTAAAGAGTTTTCTTCATGAACAATCTTTACATTAGCTATAAGAGGTTCATCAATAGGTTTACCGATCTGGCTTAAAAGCTTTACATAAACCTCCTTAACACCCTTAACCTCATTATAGACTCTATTAGCTATAATGCAGGCTAGTACATTATAGATCTTTCCAACATGGTTTACAGGGTTCTTACCAGCAGTTGCTTCCAGACTCATAGGCCTCATAGGTGTTATAAGCCCGTTAGCACGGTTTCCACGACCAGTAGCTCCATCATCACCGTGTTCAGCTGATGTACCAGTCACAGTTAGATATACAATGCCTTTCTCAACCATATCAGCTGTGTTAACGTGTACATATACATCATATTCTGGAGCAATCTTTGAAGCAAGATCTAGTACTCTCTCTCTAACCTCCTCCTTAACACTAACGTATTCACTAACGTCTCTTAAAAGACTAGAGATCATTGCTACAGCTATTGTTAAATCAATCCTCCTATTCTTACGTAAGCCCATAACCTTAACATCCTCTCCAACAGCTGGAAGGCGGCTCTTAAAATCACGTGAGTTAAGCATTCTCTCAGTACGGTAGACAAGCTGTTCTAGTGTACTAAGTGGTGCAAAACCAACACCAATACTGGTATCGTTAGCTAATGGTGTTTTAGCCTTTGCTTCAAAAACTTTAACAAGATCAACGCTTCCCTTACCAATACGGTAGTCTACAATAACGTGGGTCTCTGGATCTAGGAAGCGGAAGCTCTTCCTAATCCAGTCTCTAACAGCTTTAACAATAAGTGCTCCAACAGGTATAGGCTCTACTTTACCATTACGTATAACTTCTGTAGTAGCACGGCCGGATACAAGTATGAATATAGGGTGGAGTACTTCACCACCGCCGAAGACGGGGTAAGCTTGACCACCAACAAGAAGTACTTTGTCAAGGTTATGGTGTAGGATCATACCATACTCTCTAATATAATATTCACATAATGCTCTACTAGATACTTCAGCAGCAGAATCAGCTATATAGTCTGGATGTCCGAGGCCCTTTCTCTCAACAAGTTCTACAACCATGTCTTCAACAGACTGTATTCTTATTGGTTCTATAACTATATTCCTTTTAGTCACTATTGTTCACCACTTTTACCTTACTATAACTCTCTTGTATCCTAAAGATATGTGGTAGGATAGTTTAAATTTTACCGTTCAATAAGAGATAGAAAGCTATTTAATCTCTCTAGCACCTCTACAAACCTTCAATACTCTAGAAGAACCTGGTATACGATACATTACCTCGTCAACAGTTATAGCTAGTGTTCCAACAAGCTCGCTCATCCTCTTAAACAACTCTCTAGAAACCTCCTTAACACCTCTACCATTAGGAACTATTAAACCATATACAAGAGCTCTCTCTCTAACAAGATCCTCTGGACCAACAATAACACGTTGATAAACACCATAGACTTCATCATATACTTCTTCAACACCAACAGCTAGCCTTAGCTCTACACCACGAATATAGTTCCTCCTACCATAGACCATGAAAGCGCCTTTACCAAGATATTCTCCAGAAGGAGGGGTTTTAGAAACCTGCTCACCCCAAACCCAGTATACATCAACATAGCCAAAAACCTCCCTCCAACCACGTGAATAACAGGCAGCTAGAACAGCTGCTTCCCATAAACTCCTATCTGACGGCTTAAGACCACGTGTCTTAATAACAGTCACTGGAGCTCCATGGATTTCAGCATGCATGAATATGTCTTTATCCTCTAGATACTTTCTAACAATAGCTTCATTCTGATCAGCATCACGTCCAGCTATAACTAGGAATCCATCACTTGTTACTAGCCAGTGGTATCTCTCAAACCATAGCCTAGGCTTTACAGCTTTTAAACCACTCTCTCTAGCAACTTCTACAGCTTGTTCAAGCTCTCTCTTTCTCTCTAAAAGCTTGGCTAAGGCCTTCTTAGCTCTCTCAGCTTTACCAAGGTATTCTCCGGATAGCCTATAGAGTCTATTAATATAGTCTCTAGGCCTAAGCCTTATATCATAATCTATAACTCTACCTCCAATAGAGATCTCTACAACCCCTCTATCTTTAACAAAACCTTGTACACCACTACACTCAGTAACACTCTCCCATCCAAACCTAGTCCTACGATCACTTATACATTCTACAATACTCTCTAGAGAGACTATGTTTAAAGCTAGATAGTCTGCAAGTTCTCTAAACTCTCTAGACTTACTAACATATTCTTCAATAACCCTCTCTTGCTCACTAATAGCTTTATCAATCTTATCAAGTTCCTCCTTAACAACCCTCTCCCTCCTAAAACTCTCTTCAACTCTTTCAAGAAATGTAAAGTATGCATCAACAGCTTCATTAAAATCACTAGTAACAACTACATCAAATCCATAGACTTCTCTATAAAGACATGGATTATATGGTGTAAAACCAACATATCTACCACTAGCATCTCTAACAACATATCCTCTTCCCTCCACAGACTCCTTATACAAATCATGTAAACTATTATAGATACTCTCTAGATCACGGTCTGCTATAGCTGAGGGCTTAGCATTCTTAACTTCATAAAGACCACATCTATAAAGTACTTCTTCAGCAACCTCTCCAGGAATATTCCATCCAATAACAATACCTCTAACAAGATCCTTTCCTTTAGATAAAAGCTTCTTAAGAACACCAAGATCTTGTTTAAACGGATCAGTAGGTGGTGGAGGCTGTCTATACAGTTCTCCAGGTCTTATAACACGATCTCTTGTCCTTAAATAACTTGTAGCATATAGTATCCTGTCATCATGTAGAAGCAGTGCTACACCACGTGGTAGAAGTTCAACAACTAATCTATACTTCTTACCATAACAGCCTATATCAATATAGACTATTCTCTCAAAACTAGGTGTAGACAGTTTTTCTATAAAACAATTCCGAATATGCTTACGTAGGAAAGCTGTAAAGTTATCAATAGACTTAACACTAGGTTCTACAAGACTTAAATGAACCCTCCTACTAGGATCAATTTTTAAAACTCTCTTACCACTCCTACCAGAGATCTTTAGAAACCAGTAACTACTAGAACGATACACATTGTTTATTCTAACACCTTTCAATAAATCCTTAGACAAACTAACCCATGCCATAACATCTATAACATTCATAGACTTCTTAACCTTCACTAAAAACCACCTATCTCCTAGGAATAGATAATCTTTAGAAATACTAATAACGATATTCTAGTTTAGAGTATCTAGTAGTAGGGGAATCCAGAGTTGTTTAGAGGTTTTTGGGAGAGAGCTAGTTTAGAAGATAGAATAGTGTTTGTAAGATTCATTACTGGGGTAGTTTATGGTTTTATAGCATACCTGTTATATAAGATATCGTTTACATTATTCTTTGATACAAGTACTACAATATGGTTTATTGCTGGTGTAGCCTATATTATTACAATGATCTTTGTTGAAAAGAAGTTTAAGGCTCATGGATGGTTCCTAGTACTTATAAGAGGATTGCTTACATACTATCTAACATGGATTATAGTTATACTAGTACTACACGATCTATTTGGATAAGAACTCTTTTAACAACCAGTTAGGAAGCCTCCTATATAATAGATACTCTCTTAAACCAGGTGCTATAAGAGGCATTCCTTTAACCAATGGGTATCTAAAGGGTAGTTCTATAATACACTTAACGCCATTCTCTATAGACTCTATTCTAACGCCATCAACATATTCTATGCAGTCTATACAGCCTCTTTTAAGAAATTCTCTAACAACATATACTGTCCCATCAATACTATACTGTCCTTCACCAATATTCCTCTTCAATGAATCTGGGGCTCTACTAGATAGATACTTATAAGTTCTCCTACGTGGAGGGTGATCACCTAATATGCCTCCAATAACTATAGCATCCACGTTGTCAAGATCTTTTGTAGAAAGCCTAACTCTAGCTACTGGATCGAGTATTAATAACCTACTATGATCAATTAAGTCCAGGACACTTTCTTCAAAAACACAGCCGTATCTAGCTAAAATACTATGGTATCTTCTAGGAACATTTGTAAACCATAGCCTATCTCTACCAATAATTATTGATGAGTGGCGGTACTCAAGAAGTATCCATGGAGAAAGACCTTCCTCTAAATGCTCTATAGCTATTACTGGTCTTTCCTCCATAACTCCTTCCTCAAAGCCTCTAATTGCTCAACTTCTCTACCCATATACTCTGCAGCAGTAACTACTCTCTTATCAACCACTCTAGCATGTTCATATACCCTACTAAGCTTCTCTCTATAACCAAGATCCCTTAATAAATGGTGATCAAGTATTATTGTCTCCAACTCATCAACACTATCCATAATAGCTAATAGGTTATCTATAGCATTCTCTAAATCCCTACTACTAAGTCTATATCCTTCAAAATACGTTGGAGGACCAGAAATGATCAATAAGTGTGGTCTACAACCAACTATATAGTCTTTAACACGTTTAGCTATAGGCCCTTGTACATCACTAGCGTGCATAATCCTAAACCCACCTATATCCAGTAATGTCATAACAACATACCCTAATGGTGTACCATCTACACCATGGGGTTGTGGTGGTGAGAAGCTAATCTCTAGACCCTTGTCTAATACGTGTCTAGTTGAATCAGCATACACAACCTTCTTAGCCTTTTCTCTAACACCCATTTTCTTCAACAACTTATGTGCACGTATCCTCTGGCTAACGTTAATGTCTTCTAAGGGATGTTTTATAAACAGTGTTTTCCCTTGATAATAGTTTTCTTCACCATCTCTATATAGGTAATGGTCTCTATGGTAATGTGATATAACTACTACATCACACTCATTAACTACACTATGTATCCTATCCAAGTGCTGTTGTAAACGCTCAAGTTCTAGCGGGTGTGGTGGTAGACCATATCTTTTTGGAGCAAAGCTCACACCAGGGTCTATGAATACAGCTATGCTATCAGTATAGACAACAGTAGCCATACCACGTGAACCCATACTGTCAAAACCTATAAGTTCTAAACTAACACCCAAGACTAGTGTTTCTCCATATCATATACTCTATATAATATTAGCTTAATAAGAGGATATAAAACTATAATTATAGATTGGTGGAGGAAACTGAATTATCTACATAAACCAAGTCCTAAGGAAGCTGTTGATTTTCTGAAAAAGGCTATAGCTGATCGTAAGCTAGTCATTATTATTGGTAAGTGTAGTGTTGATTATGAGGGTAGGAGTGAGTCAAGATTGACAAGTGGTGAGAGAATAGTTGTTATTAAACAAGATGGTGCGTTCCTAGTACACCGTCCAACAGGTCATTCACCAGTTAATTGGCAGCCAGATACTAGTTCTATAGAAGTTAGAGCTACTGATAGTGGTGTTGATATTACTGCTATTCGTAGGAGTCCTAGAGAGATTGTTTGTGTTCATTTAGAGAATATAGAGTTTATAATGGCTAGTAAACTAGTTGATCATGGAGAGTTCATTATGTATCTTGATGAGGGGGAGATAAGGGATCTACTGTATATGAAACCCGGGATCATAGAGGATGGTTTAAGATTTGTTGAGAAAGAGAAGAAGCTTCCAGTTGGTAGTATAGACTTGTTTGGCTATGATAGAGATGGTAGACCAGTAGTTGTTGAGATTAAGAGAGTTACTGCATCACGTGAAGCTGTACACCAGCTATACCGTTATGTTGAATCCTATAGTAAAGTCTATGGTGTGTCTCCAAGAGGAGTACTTGTAGCACCAGGGTTTACTGGTAAGGCTATAGAGGCTCTTGAAAAACTAGGTCTTGAGTATAGACAAGTTAGTATACAGAAGCTTTGGAGGTTGAAGAAGAGGCTTAGCCTAGAGAAGGTTGAGAAGAGTAAAAGCTTACTTGATTATATAATGAAGTAGGCATAGGTGTTATAGATAGTTTTTGTAAAGTATTAAGGTAAATACTTAAATATGCCTTAGAGAGAAAACGAATTAAACAAGTATAGAGTATCTAGAGATCGCGTCTAGACCGACAGTATCTCTACAGTATTGGGTGGATGATATGTCTTCAATAAATACTGGTAGTCAACCGAAAATTGTGACTCCACTAAAATACCTACGTGGAGCTATTAACCAAGTTGTTCTCGTTAAGCTAAAGGATGGTACAGAGTACGTTGGTGTGCTAGAACTAGTTGATCATACTATGAATGTTGTACTAGCTGATTGTGAAGAAATAGATCCTGATGGAAAACCTGCTGCTAAGTATGGGCGTGTACTTATACGTGGTAGTCAGATATTATTTGTAAGTATAAACTATGGGCATGTAGCTCCAGAGATAGCTGCTAGATAGGTTTTAGGTGAAATACGTTGTTTAAAGCTAGAGATGTAATGGTTCCTAGAGAGAAGTTGGAGATTGTAGAAGTAGACGAGCCTATTGTTAAGGTTGCTATAAAGATAATTAATGAGGGTATAGGATCTGTTATAGTTGTTAATAAGGATGGCGAGTTAGCTGGTATTGTTACTAAGAGAGATATTATTAGAGCAATAATGTTTGAAAAACTCGATCCAGAGAAGACTAGTGTTGAAAGGATTATGAGTAGACCACTTATAACAATAGATGCTGATACACCTTTAGACATAGTTATTGATACTATGTACAAGTATAGTGTTAGCCATCTACCAGTTATTGAAGATAATAGTTTAGTAGGGCTAGTATCAGACTATGATATAGTCCAAGTGGTTAGAGATCTATTAGACATACTAGCTAATAAACAGGGTATGTAGGAATAGGATTGTGAAGAATGGAGTGTATAAGATACCAAGTAGTTTATCACCTATAAGAGACTATATTCTATATCGGGTACTAGGTTATGAGTGTAAGAGCACACCGTATAAGCTATCATAGAAGACCTGAAAAACACCGTTGGCTACGTAGTAATGGAACACCTAATTTCTCAAACCGTATATACCATAGGACAGAGGATATGGAGGTTTTAGCTAAGAGACCAGTAGAGACCGTATCTTCTTCAACACCTCTGCTAGAAGCTCTTGAGAAAATGGCTCGTGGATACCGTAGCCTAGTCGTTGTTAAAGGCGCTGGTTTCCTAGAAGGACTGCTTGTCCAAACAGATCTTGTAGACTACCTTGGAGGCGGCGAACGCTACAAGGTTGTTGTTAATAGACATAAGTCTAACCTATATGCAGCACTTAAGCATGAACCAGTAGCATCTCTTATGAACAAATCACCTATTGTAGCATATGTTGATGAGAAGTTTCCTAGTGTTTTAGAGAAAATGGTTCTCCACGAGATCGGAGTACTACCCGTTGTTACACGTGACAACCGTGTCTATGGTATTATAACTGAGAGAGACATACTTGACTACTTGTCAGCAGCATCATTTGTTGGTGTAAAAGCCCGTGAGGTCATGTCATCTCCTGTTATAACAGTTTCAACTAGTGATACATTGAAGAAGGCTATGGAGACTATGATAAAGTATGGTTTTCGTAGAATACCTGTTGTTAGAGAAAATGTTGTTGAAGGAATAGTTGCTGCTATGGATGTAATAAGGTTCTTTGGTTCACACAAGGTTTTTAAGTATACAACAACTGGTTTGATCGAAGAGGTTTTAAGAGTACCTGTATCAAATGTTATGGTTAAGAAAGTTGTTAGTGTGTCACTAGATACTGATGTTGGTGAGATAGCACGTGTTATGGAGGAGAAGGGTGTTGGTTCAGTACTTGTTGTTAGTGAGTCTAATGAGTTGCTAGGTATTGTTAGTGAGAGAGATATACTGTATGCAGTAGCTGCTAAACGGTAGAGAGATACTTCTTTTATACCACGCGTTTAATCAGTCTAGATAAAGGGTGTAGACTAGTGTATGCTAGAGATTATATGGTTAGAGAATACCCATTTATAGATAAGAATGAGACATTATACCATGCATTCAAGATTATGGAGAAACATGGTTTTGATAAAGCAGTTATATATGAACACCGTGTTGATGAGAGTGGTAGAGAGTATAAGGCTTTAGCTGGTATACTTACATGCCGTGATATAGTATCTAAACTAGCTACTCAAAGACTAAGGCTTACAACTCCTGGACGCCTACATGTATCTAGTTTTATGAGTCTCAACCCTGTTACAGTCAATCCTGATACACCATATAGTGAACTTGTTAAGATAATGTATTCTAGAGGTGTAGGGATACTACCAGTTGTTGAAGACCATGATGTAGTAGGTGTTGTTCTTAGAGAGAAGCTGATTGAAATACTTAGAGATGATGATAGAGAAGTAAGGTTTGTTATGGATACAGAGCCTGTAATAGCGCATACAACAGATCGTGTTTTAAGAGTTAAACAGGAAATGCTTACAAAAGACTTGTCATTTATACCAGTTCTTGATGAGAGGGAGGAGGTTGTAGGGTATATAACTATTGTAGAACTAGCTTATGCATTCTTCAAGTTCCAGGACATAGTGCCTGCTAAATATAAGAAGGAGAGGATTATGCACCTACTCGTAGACGATGTTATGAGGTTTAGGCCTCCAAGACTAAGAATTACAGACACTATAGCTACAGCTCTCTCAAGTATTTTTGAAAAGAATTGCCGTGGAGCAGTTGTTTTAGACGAGATCGGGGGGTTAGCTGGTATTGTAACAATACATAGCCTTCTCGAATACATTGTTAGAGAGAAAATTGTTTCTAGATAGAACACATAGTTTTTAATACATCTTCTAATAGTATCTATCCTGGTCTAATCAGTATGGTTGAACCAAAGTTTATTGTTGATACAATGCTTGGCAATATAGCTAGATGGCTACGTATGCTAGGCTATGACACTCTATACTACAGGAGTATTGAAGATTGGAGGATAATTCATATAGCTAAACGTGATAGTAGGGTAATAGTTACAAGAGATCATGGACTATGTAGTAGAGCTAGGAAGAAGGGTCTAGTATGTCTAATTCTTGAACAAGATAGTGTAGAGGAGAGACTAGCATATATATCTCTTAAGACTGGTATAAGGCTATACATTGATCTTGAGAGAAGTCTCTGCCCAATATGTAATGGAGAGCTTATACATGTTTCTAAAGAACTTGTTAAAGACAAGGTTCCCCAGCGTGTGTATATGAAGCATGGTGACTTCTGGATATGCCGTAGATGTGGTAAGGTATACTGGATTGGTAGTCATTGGAGGGGTATTGAGGAGACTCTTAAGAAGGCTCGTGAGATACTAGATAAGTGGAGAAAAGCTAGAGGTACTGGGTTATGAGTAAACCAGTTCACCCCCAAGAAATAAGTCTTGAAGATGCTGTTTTCCTTCTTAGACTAGCTCGTAAAACTGTAGAAGAATATCTACATACTGGTGAGAAGATTAAGCCTCCAGAAGATACACCAAAACATCTATTTAGACCAGGAATGGTATTCACTACTATAGAGACCTATCACGACTATCACCACCGTAGTCTACGTGGATGTATAGGCTTCTTACAACCAGTTTATCCACTTGTAGAAGCAGTCATTAGATCAGCTATAGAAGCTGCATTCCATGACCCAAGGTTTAACCCACTAGAGAAACACGAACTTGATAGAGTAACCTTTGAGATATCAATACTATCCATTCCAGAGAAAATAGAAGTTGATGATCCATGGGAGATCCCTAAAAAGATAGTTATCGGTAGACATGGACTAGTTATGAAGCGTGGATGGTTCCAAGGAACATTACTTCCACAAGTACCAATAGAGTACTGCTGGGACCCAGAGACATTCCTTGCAGAAACATGTATGAAAGCTGGTATGGAGCCAGATTGTTGGCTTGATAGAAATACTGAAGTATTAATCTATGAAGGTAGAGTATTTCATGAAAAAGAGCCAAAAGGGGAAATTGAGGAAAGAGATCTTAATATAGAATATATGAAATTATGTAAGGTCTTAAAATGAGATAACAAGCTAATATAACATGCCCTCACAATCATAATAACAAAATTTAGATAACTTATTTCTCTACGAGTACTTTTATGATACTGTTCAGTAAGAGAGATTAAAATTCTCAATTAGATAATGGATACATTGTTACCCACTATGGTATTACTTTCTTGGGTAATCTCACTTAATACGTTTAACTTCAGCAAATTCCTCCATACTGGGTCTAAAGATGCACTCATATAGAAACTCGTAGCGGTAACCTGGGAATCTTTTACCAACAACTATTCCTACAACAACTCTTACAATAGGTCCTTCAAGTGTTTCTAGAAGTTCTGCATTAGCATATCTCCCTCTCTCATAAATTAGATATCCATGCTTTTCCATAGGGAAATCCCTTTTAGCCCGCTCTATAGCCATTTCAAAACACTTATCTATATACCACGTACGGGGTTTTAGAGGATATTCAGAATACATTTCTCAGCACCTGTTTATTTTATTGAGCAATGTAGTATAAAAAAATTCGGTGTAACAAAAGATACAGTAGTTGATACTTTTGATACTTTGATTTAAGCATTAGTGTTATGTCATTAATGCTAGATATTATATTCCATATAAAAGAGCTGTATTCTTATAATTAGGCTGTATATACACCAAAACTCTTATATACTTGAGGAAGCCTCTTAAGTTCTAATATTTTATTCATGTTCTATGATCTATAGATAGCATCTAATAACTAATTACTTAGTCTATTTTAATAGTTCTATAAGGGATAGGAGATGTTATAGAGTGTGGATTATACTTAGTCTCTTTTATTCATGTATCAATCAGAGGGGGACTGAACTTATTTATACCAGAATCCATATTAGTTATGCTGGTGGTTTGTATATGGTCTTAGTTCTTAAGTCAAGAGTTGGAAAGAAGAACGTGTTGTATATACCAAAAGCTATAGTTGAAGCACTTAATTTAAGAGAAGGAACTATTGTAAGGTTAATAGTCAGAGATGGTGTGTTAATTGTAGAACCTATACCAGATCCCTTTGATCTAGCTCTTAATGCTCCAAAATATACTAAGATAAAGTTTGAGGAATTTGAAAAAGAGTCTGAGGAAATGCAGAATGAATTATTCAGAGAAGTACAAAGTACTGCTTGACACAACCTATCTTTTACCCATAGTTGGTATAGAAGTAGAGAATTTATCAAAAACACTAGCTTTACTTAAGAAACTACATGATTCTAATATGGCGATATACTACTATACTCCATTCAATATATTTGAAATACTAGGTAAACTCTCCAAAATAGAGTATGATAGAAGACTAGTAGAGATAGGATTAAGAGCTATTGAAGAGAAATTTAAACTAGCTTACCCAACTCTTGAAGGATACATAAAGGCTTTAGAGTTGCGTAGAAAAGGCTTTAGAGACTTAATAGATTTGCTGTTATATACAACCTCTTTAGATCATGGATTATTATTCTTAACAAGAGATCAAGACTTAATAGACTTCCTTAAGGACAATAATGAAGTACTAGACAACATACTAACTGAAGGATTATTGTTTGAAATAGTGTCAAAGTTAAACATTGGATAAGTTTATACTCAGTATTCAAAGTAGACGTTACGAGAAACTATGATAGAGTCTAAGCCATAGCATTTAAGTTATTTGATCAGTATGTGTCTAAGATACCGTCTATTTTCTAAAGTCTCTATAAACTATCTGTCCATAGACGACTCATATTCGGTCTATATGATAGATACTTTGTATATTATGTTAGATCACCGCATGTACAGAATACTTCATGTATAAGGTAATAGAGTTCATTCATTCCATAGCCTTCTTTAGCACTTACTTCCACTGGTCTTAAAGCTTGTTTAGTTTTAAGAGCTAGTGATAGTAGTTCTGGAGCTAGATCACTTAATATACCTTGTTCTCTCTCTATACGAGCTATCTCTATAAGCTTCTCTGGAGCTTCAATCAATAACCTTGCATACTCCTTGTTAACAGCTATATCGATCTTGTTTACAACAGGTACTATCTGTATACCAGTCTTAACTTGTGCAAGTAGCCCTAGAAACCATAGTGTTATAGCATCTGCTAATCCAGCAATAGCCGATGCATCAATTATGTAGATACCAGCTATACTTGCTAATCTAGATAATTTACTGAAGAATATATTGCTTGCAGGACGAAATATAAAAGCCTCCATTTGACCAGGTGTATCAACTAATATATAATCCCATTCACTCAAGTTACTAAATGGGTTCATAGATAGTATCTTATCAGAGTATTCTGCAACTAGTTCACTAGCTTTTATAAATGCTCCATTAGGTCCTAGTCCATATTTTACCATGACATCACGCATAGTAAAGAAGTTACGTATGTCAAGAACTGGTTTATAGGGTAAAACCTCAGCACCAGGATCAAGGTTAACACATGCAACATTTAAACCAAGCTCTTTCTCTATCCAAGAACCAAATGCATAGATAAGACTAGTTTTACCACTACCAGCAGGACCTATAAACACGATAATCTCAACCACACTATATACCCCATTACCTCCTCTACTAAAGCCTACTTGTATATAGTACTAAATATATTGTCGATAGCTCGTGGTTAAAATTGATAAACTAGTCTCTAATACACATAAATTCTACTATAGAGGTGGAGGATATGGGTGCTATAAAAGCACGAGTAATAAGCTATAGACGTGGACCTAGAAGCCAGAATCCTAACCAAGTTATACTATCTATAGAAGGTGTTGCTGACTGGAGAAAGGCATCTAGATATATAGGGTGTAGAGTAGTCTATAGAGACCGTTATGGCAATGTATATAAGGGGAGAATAGTCAAGGTTCATGGAAGAAATGATCTAGTAAGAGCTGTATTTAAACCAAATCTACCAGGTCAAGCTATTGGCTGTTATGTAGATGTTTTTGTTTAACTAGATACACGCTTAAGTTGTCTCTTATACATCTCTACAAGTTCATCTGATGTAGTAGCATCCTCCGGCCCTTTATCTGGTCTCCATCTTATGAATCTTGGGAATCTAATAGATACTCCAACACCAGGCTTGATCCTGTCCATAGCACATGTATGTATTGGTGATAGTGTTATCTCTGCACCAATAATCTCTGCTACAAGTGTTGGTGTAACCCATACATCAGGCTCCATTTTAGCAACTACACGTGGGTGTTTATGATCTATAGTGTATGGTTTAAGCATTTCCGGGAGCTTACCTAGATCCTCGTCAGTAAACCCGCTGCCAACCTTACATACTGTTTCAAAAACGTCTTTCTCAGGATTATAGGCAGCCATCAATAGTGCTCCATAAGTGCCTCCACGTCTTCCACGTCCATGGAACGCACCTACTACAACAAGGTCAACTGTATCGATCATCTCACTCTTATAGTCACGTTTATACTTTATCCAAAGCCATCCACGTGCACCTGCCTGGTAGATAGCTTGTCCATGGACAGCTTTAGCCATAACACCTTCTGCTCCATCTTCAATAGCTTTAAGGAAGAATTTCTCAAGCTCATCTGGTTCACTAGCCATTATATGTTCTGCTATACGGAATACATCGCTTTCTTCAACAATCTCTTTAAGAACCCTCCTTCTCTCACTAATGGGTTTATCAGTATAGTCCTTTCCATCAGCATATAGTAGATCGAATAGGAATACCTTAACAGGATACTCCTTCATAGCACGGTGTATGTCATGCTTCCTCTTCCTATGCATAAGCTCTTGGAAAGGCTTAAGCTCACCAGTATCTGGGTCATAAGCAACAATCTCTCCCTCAACAATAGCTTCACGGCTCTTAAGATACTTGAGAGCATAGTCTACAACATCAGGGTATTGACGTGTAATATTCTCTAAACGACGAGAGAATATCCATATGCGGTTCTCCCTCCTATGGATCTGTGCACGTTCACCATCATACTTGTACTCAACAAGTGCTCTACCGCCAGCCTTCTTGAGAATCTCATCTGGACTGCTCAAACGTTCAGCAAGCATTGGACGTACAGGTATGCCTACTTCAGGCTTAATACCTTTAAGAGCTTCAATACCTTTAGAAGCAAGTACTTTAGCTACATTACCGAGATCAGCACGTAGGTTATAGGCTCTCTCAATAATTGGGCGTGCATGGGTGCCACCACCATAGACTATAGCTAGTGCATCAAGAACAGTAGCATCACCAATACCTAGTCTCAGCCTACCTTCAACAAATCTTACAATATACTTAGCCTCTTTAGGAGTAGCATCTGTAAGTAGTCCAGCCAGTAGTTTAAGCTTAATATCACGGCTACCCTCACCAGTAACAAGTGCTATACGAGACAAAGTGTTATAGACTTTCAAAATAGTTAGCTTAACACGTTTCTCACTAGGCATAAAAGCTAGAAGACCCATACCACCAGCCTTCTCCCTCTCAGACTTTATCCTCTCAGCAGCCTTACCCAAGTCACCAAGCTTCTTATACAAAGCTTCAACACTAGACTCTGGAGTATTTGTAGCAAGAGCAACAGCTTTAACCAGCATCTTCTCAGCAACACCAAGTTCTGGAAGACCAGTCCATTCAGGCCATAGCTTACCCTGTATCAAGTAGACAATCTTATCAATTATATCTGGAGGAGTCTTTCTAAGCAAATCAACTAGATACATAGTCATTTGTGTTCTAGATGTAATAGCCTCAATCTTTTCAAAAGTTTCTACAAGTTCTGAGAAATCTAGATCATTCTTAGACACACTCATATATAAACACCATATATTAGACTACTATGTTCTACTATATGTGTATAAGGTTTAATAGCAGTTTTTAGAAACTACACCTTTTAACCTGTTATTAAAAGATCTCCCTACTAATATAGTCTTGATATAGAGTATCTAGTGTCTAAACACTATATTAAGGTATAGACAATTATGTCTTAGACCATTGACGATAAAGTTATACTGGTTTAGTCTAGCTATATAGAATACGGTGCTACACCGATGAATGCTGCCCGGCAAGTAGGAATGCTATATAGTGTCTTATCAGTGTTACAATGAGGTGTAGCACCACTACCTACTGGCTATTGTCTTTAGAATAGACTTTACCTCAATAATAGACTTCTCATCAACATCTCCATGAATAAGCACTCCTTTTACACGTCCAGCGTTATCTCTTATAAGACTATACCTATCTCCAACCAGTTCATTAAGTCTTGAAACAAGATATTCCTCCCTAACTTCATCTAAAACAACTGTTTTTGGAAGAGTTATTCTTACACCACCAAGATCTGTTGAAACAACTACATCATCTACAATAGCCTCCTCTCTCTCAAGAACACTTATCAAGTACTCTAAAACCTCGATCTCTCTACGTAGCTCTTCAACTCTTCTACGAAGCCAATAGAGAACGTCTTCTCTAGACAAGTATTTTACACCTAAACATATAATCTCATATCTAGAGTAAATAATGTTTAAGCTTGGAGGGGGATTAGTTGGGGATGAGCATGTATCTAAAGGCTTCAGCAACACTACTACTAGCTCTAATACTGTTAGCTCAAGCATCGTCCATAGCATACTCTCAACTAACTTATAGACATAGGTATGGAGTAGAGATTGCTACACTAGCTGTTTCAAAAGAAGAACATAGTGGAGTATTTATACCAGTATATACTGAGATCATATGGCCCGGTAGCGGCGATATCAGTATAGAGTATAGTGGTATAAGTGTTTCAGAAGATACTAAAGAGTCTATTAGATATTCTATATACCTTGCAGCAAGATTCTCTGGTGTAAGAGTAAAGGATTATGACTATAGAGTAGTCTTCAAAACAGACTATAGCATATCAGGTCTTAGTGCAACACTAGACTTTACACTAGCATTCACACTACTACTGAGGAAAGCTAGATGGAATGGTGGTGTAGCAGCAACTGGGTTGTTAGCACCAAACGGTGTTGTAGGAAACATATCTGGTCTTGAACTAAAGTATCGTGCAGCAATAGAACATGGATACAAGTTTGTCATAGCTCCATACCATCCACTACTATACGGTAATAGAGGCTATATACCTGTATCATCTTTTATAGATGCCTATGAATACTTCTCCAACGATACAATGTATCCAAAATACTCTAGAGGACTAGAAGAACTAGTTATAAACAATTCTAAACCTCTACTAGAAGCCTACTATAGTGCTTGGAGTGAACTATATAATGAGTCTAATAGACTACTTAACTCAACACTATTATCTAGTCTACATATTGAGCAACTACCAGCTAGTCTGAAGAGAAACTTAGATACTGGTATTAAATCAATTAATGAGTCTATAGAATATATTAGACTAAGAAAATACTATACAGCAGCTAGTAGAGCATTCTATGGATATTGGAATATACTGTCAGCATACTTGTACATACTATATAGAATTTATGGTGTTGAAGAATTTAATAGTCTTGTAAAACAATGGTTTGAAGGAAACAATACATTAACAACAAATGTTCTTAATAAGTATATTAATAGAAAGGAGTATAGTTTAGCAGAAATAGATGTTATTGTAAATTCTTATGAGAGACTTCTCGACTCTAGAGAGATATATAATGAGTCAATGGAATTAATGGAGAAAGGTAATATGAGTGAAGCAGCTACTTACTTAGCAATTTCTCTTGCTAGACAATATACTGTACGTCAATGGCTGTCTGTAATAAATAGCTTAGATCATGGAGGCTACATAGTCTCCATAGATACAGTTAAAGAAGTTGTTGTTGAAGAAGCCAGTCTATCAAAACACCTAGTTGATTACTTGAAGTACTTGTTTAAGGGAGTAGGGGTTGAAGAGATAGATCGTAGGGCTGAGATGATAGATTATGCTGAATCCATTATTGATAAGGACGTGTTAGAAGCACTAGCGTGTGTTATTAGAGTAGAGAGGGATCTTGGAAATATGTTGCTTGGCTCACCAGCTTTTACGTATTTTAACAAGTTTGTTGTAGAGGGTATTAGAGAGTCTATTATAAGGCTTATGTCCTGGTATCTACTCTACTATAACACGGTAATGCCTTCTGGTTTTACAGCTGTAGAGTTTATGGAGACAAGTCCTCGACAGAGCCTATATGCTGTATCAACAGCTCTACTACACTTACTGGTTCTCACAAGAATACCTGTTATTCATGAGAGGGCTTTAGCTAAAGAGTTTAGTGTACAACAAGAGCTCTATTTAGCAAGTACTAGTTTTGAAGGAATACTCCTTGCTATCCTATCTCTAGCTTTTGTAGCAATAGCTTCCTCTATGATAGGATACTTTATTGGTAAAAAGCATAGTGAGTACGTCTATACTGTAAGGAGGTTTAGAGAGGAGGATTTACTTAAAGAAATCTACTAGAGTAGTCTGTTTCCTAGAAACACTCTCTCTAGACTCCCTGATAGCCTTGAGTATAGAGTTCTTGAAGTCACCCACGAGGCTGTCTCTAAGCCTTGGGTTATAGAGAGCAGCAGCTGGATGATAAGTAGCTACAAGCTTTACTCTAACACCCTCGACAACAACATCATATACTCTACCATGGAGAACACTCATATTAGCCCAGCGTAGACCAGCTAGAGAGTAGAGTACACGGCCAGCATGGCGTCCAAGAGCAACTATAACCTTTGGCTCAATAAGTCTAATCTGCCTTAAGAGATATGGTAGGCATGTATCTATCTCTTCATCCCTTGGATCACGGTTGCCGGGTGGACGGCATTTAACAATATTAGTTATATATACATCTCCTCTCTTCAAGCCAATAGACTCTATAAGCTCTGTCAATAACTTACCAGCAGCACCTACAAATGGTCTCCCAGTTTCATCCTCACGGACGCCAGGTGCTTCACCAATAAACATTATATCAGCATCAACTCTCCCCTCACCAGGTACGGGGTTTCTCCTAGATCTATGCAGTGGGCATTTACTACAGCTCATGATCTCTTCAATAAGCTTTTTCCATTCAACATTCTTGTCCATGTTTTTTGACCTCACTGTATACACGTGTAATCTTATATATGTCCTTGTAGAATTATAGTTTTATTGAAGTTACTGTATCTTAAAGGGTAGTCAGTATGGGGTATAGTGAGGAGTCTAGTATACTAAGGATTGTTGTTAAAACAGGTCTTGCCGAGAAACTTGGTATACGTGTTGAAGATAAGAGTGTTGATATTAGTGAAGTGTATCGTATAGCAAGGAATACTAAAGCTGAATACCTAGCACTTATACCAGATATAGGTCTCCCTATAGCAGATATTATTCTTGGTGAACTAAAGGATCGTGTGCGGCAGGCTGATGCAGTAATAGTTATTGCTCGCCCTAGAAGTGTTTTCCAGAGACTATGGTCTAAAATGGGCGTACTGGAGGTTCTTAAGAAGATAACTGGTCATCCAAGAGGCTATCTAATGGTTTTTAAGAAACAGCTTCTACTAGAGAATAACCGTGGTTTTGAGGGTGCTGATAAGAATATACTACCATATGCTAGTAAGATACTAAACTTTATTTATGAAATACCTTTATCAGACTATCTTCTAACAATATATGGTCGTCTACCATACCCTGTACTACTACTGATACGTGAGCCATGGAGGGTTATTAAATTCGGTCTAGTAGGTCTTATGGGTGCTTTTGTAAACGTATTTGTCTTAACAACAATAGCTTCTATGCTAGGTGTTGTTCGTGGAAACTTTCTCTCACTAGTACTCCCTGTAACAGCTGGTTTTGAAGCAAGTATTGTCTTCAACTTTACAATGCATGAGCTATGGACATTCCGTGACATGGGTCTTGAGAGGAGGTTTTTGAAACGTGTTGAAAGGTTCTTTAAATACCATGTAGCTAGTATAGCAAGTTTTCTAATACAGTATCTTACAGTAGCTATACTGTATGGTGTATTCGAGTTCCATCTACCACTAGCATCATTTACTGGTATACTGCTAGGCTTTATTGTAAACTATATTATTGGTAGAGCATATACATGGTATAGTAGAGTACAAGAAGAATAGTCTAAGGTGCTGTCCCCCGCCTTGGAAAACTGTTTCTCAATAATAATACCAACGTATAATGAAGCAGAGAATATAAAGGTAATAATACCGCTTATATCTAAATCCATAGCCTCTATAACAACTTGTTACGAGATAATAGTGGTTGACGATAATAGCCCGGATAAGACAGCAGAAATAGCTCGTTCATACATAGATAGATACCCAGTAAAAGTTTATGTAAGATACCGTGAGAGAGGCTTGTCATCAGCAATAATATATGGTGCTAGGAGATCATCCTATGAAAACATAATAGTAATGGATGCTGATCTACAGCATCCTCCAGAAAAGGTTAGAGAACTAGCACTAGCTCTTAAGAAAGGATGTGATCTAGCTATAGCGTCTAGATACATGGTTGGCGGCGGAGTAGTTGGTTGGAGTAAGTTCCGTCTTTTTGAAAGTCGTGTAGCTACAGTTTTAGCACACATACTTAATCCATGGTCTAGAGTCACAAGTGATCCTATGAGCGGCTTCTTTGCATGTAAGAAGAAGTATCTATTGAATCCACATATAAGGGCTCGTGGGTACAAGGTACTTTTGGAGGTACTGTCTAAGAATAGAGATTGTATTAGAACCGTATGTGATATACCCTATATTTTTAGAACACGTGTCTATGGTGAGAGCAAGCTTGGTTTTAAAACAATAATCGACTACATTATACAGTTAGTAAGTAATATATTGCACTCTAAGTGACTCTATACCCCTTACATTCTCCCACTCAATATCTAAACCTATTGTTTTAGCAGCTATAACAAGTGATCCCAATACAGGTTTATACGTAAGCCTATTTGGTATAAGCTCTTTCTTTGAACTAGCTAGTTTCTTAGTAAAAGACTTCTCTACATAGCCTATATTGAATACACCACCAGTATAGTATACGTGTACAGGCTCTATAGCTAGATTTCTAGCAACAGCTATAGTTGCTTCACCAAGCTCGTAGCCAGCGTCTACAAGTATTTGGAGAGCATGACTATCTCCTTCACGTGCAGCCTTAGCTACAACTGGAGTTAAACCAGCTATCCATTCAACACTAAAGCCTCTCCTATACAACAAGTAGGATAGCTCCTCCTTATCACCTACCTTGAAGTACTCTAGTACATAGTCTGCAAGCAGTGTCTTCTCAAGACGCCTGTCAAGCATACGTACTGTATCACGTAGTGCTCTAAACCCTATCCAAAAACCACTACCCTGATCACCTAGTAGCCATCCATGGTTTCCAGAGATATACCTGTTAACTCCATCCCATCCATAAGCTATACTACCAGTACCAGCTATAACAGATACACCTGGATCTCCCAAACTACCAGCCATGAGTGCTTCATGAGCATCATGTTCTATTACAAGCTCCTTACCAACACCTAGTCTATCAATACTCTCTACAACATACCTACGATCAAACCTTGTATCCAGTGCTGCAAGGGATATGCATGTACAATCTATATCATCTAGTTCTATACCGGCATCGTCAACGGCATTAACTATAGATTCAACAATATTTGTAACAGCTCTATCTAAGCCAACATTATGGTAGTTGCTTGGACCAGATAAGCCGTATCCAATAATCTCCATAGAGTCTAGATCAACTATTACTGTCTCAGTCTTAAAACCGCCGCCGTCAACACCAGCTATAATGGCCATAGACTCCACCATCATATTTATAAATAGGTTGGTGTAGCGTTTAAAATAGGTATCCTATAGGAGGAGGATGCTGGTATGGGCGGTAAACACGGTAAATACGTCTATGTTGAGAGGGCTGATGGATGGTTTGTTAAAGTACGTGTTCTTAAAAGCCGCGATCCAGGCGATCCTAGTAGATATGTTGTAGTTGGACCTAAGGTTAGGAATCCACCTATTACATACAGAGTTTTAAAGGAAGAAGAGCTCCCTGATGAGATAAGAAGCAGTCTATATGAAGTATAATGCTTTACATATTCATAGTCTTACTATTAACTATTTATTGGAGTAGTTTTTATATTCATAACTAGATAATTATTTTAGTGTATAAACCTAAGATTTAAGAATAGATGCTGAAGCCGACATAGACTGACTATGTGTATGAGGAAGGGTCGATTGACTGAGGGTCTATAGTTAGAGTTGTATAGGTGTATGTTTTTGCCAGAGATTATTGAGATTAGTATGTATGAAGATACTGATAAGGTTAGTGAGTTTATAAGAAACCCTGCTTTTGAAGCATATATTAATCTAGAGGGTGTTTTCCAAGGCATTGAGAGATTTATTGGAGAAAATGTTCCTAAACTATTTAGTGTAATATCCGATAAGAGTATTGGGAAATGCCTTTTTACACGCCTTAGTCTACGTAGACACTCTGGTAACTGGGATGAAGCAGTCATACTTGTTAGTGAAGGAGTTGTTATAGCAGTCTATGCTATTGTTGATGGTAGTGAGGTAATTGGAGCAGATGCTCTTGACAGGATTGTACAGAATATGAATAAGGGGTTGTATTCATCAGCTATTATGGAGGTTATAGAGCTTCCAAGAGACTTTACTGAGAGAAGACTTGGTGTTGATTTAGAGAAGATTGCCAGTATTAAACGTGTAGAAGCTGAGAAGCGTGTCCGTGAAAAAGCCGTTGCTGAAGTTAAGAAGGCTAAGCCTAAAGCTGTTGTACAACAGCCTACAAAGACTATACCTATAGATACTAGTGTTGAGAAGACAAAGGTTCTTCCACAAACAGAGTTCCGTATGTTCTATCAAGCAGTTCTTAGGAAGTCTATTGGTTTACCAGTAACACCTCCTGAAACAACAAGTACTGGTAAGGAAAAGGCTGTTGAGGAAGAGGCTATTCCTAAAACACTCGATGAACTACTTTATTATGAGAAGCCATTGCTAGACTTAATAGATGTCCTTACACCAGTCATACACTCTAGTAAGACAAACATATCAATGTTAAAGTTTACAAGTGATAAGAAGAAGTTGTTAATAGAAGTTAATGCTTCAAAACTAGGACTGCTTATGAAGAAGGAGAAGATGACGGAAATAGCTAAAATGATAGCTGAAAACGTTACAAAAATAATTAAGGATAGATACAACGAACTAGGATTAACAGATATAGAGATAACAGTAAAACATGGATGGGATGTAATAAAGCTAACCTATAAAGTTAAAGAATAGGAAGAGGTATAGAGTAAAGAATATAAAATCCACTACAAAGAACATTAAAAAGAGGAAAAAGGGCCCGTAGCTCAGCCTGGTAGAGCGGCGGTTAACCCGCCGACCCCCCAGCTCTATTTTTCATTAAATAACCTAGTTATTAGTTATCTCTATAATTAAGCTTATTAGGAAATAGCACTCCACTCTAGTTATAATAATGTTTTTACTAAAGTAAATGCCTCTACAATATCTATCCCTATTTTAATAAGGTTTAAAAAGAGGTATTATGCATAGTCTTTAGCGAGCTAGGGGGTCGGCGGT
>CAYZRH010000022.1:650-31985 GCA_964480805.1 uncultured Desulfurococcaceae archaeon | reverse complement strand
ATAACTTCTGTTATATGGTTGGAGCCCCCGTGGTCCGGGGTTCAAATCCCCGCGGCCCCACCAAATAAAACACGCATCTTCATACCTCTAAGCCTATGCGTACCGGGATCACTAAGCTTCACCTTACAAGAATACTACCTATTGAGTTTTGTAAAGCTATGCACACTTACCGCCAGGCACTTTAACCTCTCTCCTATTTGAGGAGAGCTATAAATACACATTACATTGCGAGACTTTCATAGTCGGGAGTTAATCTCATGTATCCCCGTAGTCTCACATGGATCGAGTTTAAGGAGTATATAGAAGATGGTAGAGGTTCTTTGATACTTCCTATAGGTTCTGTTGAGAGCTATGACGCCCATCTTCCTATAGATACAGATACCTTGATTGCAAGTTCCGTAGCTGATAAGCTTGCTCAGAGAAATAACTAGATTAGCTTCCCTCTACAACCTATACCATAGCCGTTCCCGTAAGGTCTGGGAATGTACACATACCATCTGAAGTTTTTAGAGAATACCTAAGGACTATTCTCGAGCACTTCATACCATTTGGTCAAAGAATGTTCATCATAGTTATGGGGCTGAAACTTATGTGAGGGTAGTTTAGGATAGTTTAAGTCCTTTTAGGGCTTTGAGGTATGCAGACGCTATGTGCTTGTCTAGTCTATGCTTCTTCATTATCTCGTTGTGCTCTCTTGATTTTGTTGTTCCTTTCGGTTCTACATAACCCACTTTAATTGAGTATAGCGGTGCTTTCATTGCTGTCATCTCTATTATTGAGCTTCTGAAAGTTGCTACCTTCCAGTTGTAGTTCCTATGAAGACGCTTACCGTTTCTTATCCATAGTAGCTTGAGCCTACCTAAGGCATCTGGTCTTTCAAGGAATAACGTCTTAACTCCATGATAGTATGCATAGTTCAACATTTCATGAACTCTCATACCTATGACTGCCCTAGCTCTACGCCTTGGGTAACTCCTAGCTGTAGTTTCTCTAAACCAGAAAGTGTATGTATCCCTAAGTCTACCCTCACTATCAACTATTGCTAGGTTAATCCTATCAGAATTAACGTCTACGCCACCGTAGAGTCTACCATTATTCTTTCTGTATCTAGCCGTGTACTTGTAGTAAAAGTCTATGGGTATCGTTGCCTGAATCTCTCCACGAGCCCATAGCCTACTCCTTCTAATACCATAGTCTTTAACAACTATCCTAGCTGTGTGCTTCTGCCTCTCTTCGACTATCTTGTCTAGTAGTAGCTTGTAGCTCTTAGGTATTGTTGGCTTAATAACTACTCTATCTGAGTTACCATTATAATCTATTGTTGTTATCCAGAACTCGTAGCCTTGTTTTAATGTTATGTTTCTTACTGGGTATTCTTTCTCACTCTGTTGGAACATGAGCCATTCTCCAAGCTCTACCTCATCGAAGTCTACTCCTAATTGTCTACATGACTCGTAGATACCTCTGACTAACACTATTACTCCATCAGTATACCTCCGGTTAGGTATGACTTCATAGACTATCTTTCGGAACGTATTTTTCCAGCCAATATCAGTAGCAGGTAAAACAGGGAACCGCTTGGCTAGGTCAAGCATTCTATGAGAAGCAACTTTAAACAACCAAGCAGTACTAAGCAATCTCCCAGCTACATCACCACCAACATTAAACGGTAAGGTAATTGTTATGTATCTCATTAGGGGAATCCCCCCAATAAACTTATAAACTCAGGGATATTAATAAATATATTGGTGACCGCTGATTTCCAAGAACCGCTCCCGTAGGGCGGTGAGGGGGTCGGCGGAGACCGTGATGAACCTCGGGGTGGTAACCTAAAAACCCTAAACAATCCTAATCCACCACTCCAAGGTGAACGGTATGGAGGCTCTGATATGAAGAGTTCTGTTATCGATGCATGCAATTATCTTTGCAGGGAGCATGACGCGCCAATAGCGGTTTTTCCTGTATCCAAATCCTTAGAGACCTACATCTAGTTAATACGTCTATAGACAAGCATGCGGGTATGTGGGAGGCCAGCATTGTTATGGCAATAGATAATAATCTCGACCTCTATAGGAAATGTAGAGAAAACCGTAGGTGCGGAGTTGCAGGAGATCCATTAAAAGCCTCGCCTAATTAAGGCTTAAAGTTCGTTGGGACCATAGTAAGCTACATCGAAAAAACTTCGTTAGAAATCCCGCATACAGTAAGTGCTACCACATACTGGTTAAAATAACATTCCTCTTGCAATTGATGAAGACTTCTTGTTTTAATAGAAACATTAAAGGTAATACTGGTAGAGGTTCCATTAAGGATCTCGTACCTGCGATAAGCATGTCTACGATAGGCTTAATACTTCTGAAACATTACGGAAAGACACTGATGATGTGTAAGAGAAGTGCATTGGAAGGCAGTAGGGTAGTATACATTGACTTAGTAGCAGATGTCATATGCCGCCTTCATAGTAGTTGAATGTAGCGAATTCCGTGACCTCACCAGCTAATCTTAATGAGCCGAATCACTATGGCTAACTTACAGCTCTGCTATTGCACACACGTACGACACAATGGAGCCGCCTAAATTGAAGCTTGAGTGTGTGATTACAGCTGGTATTATCGATCCAGTCTTCCTACGTAAGTGACCTGCGATTATACTCATCATGAATGCTGTACTTACTACGAAGATACGCTGATGTATCGGTGCTGCAGAGAACGGTAATAGGTGTACAAGTGAGAACAGCGCAGCTGACGTAATTATCGAGATCCACGAATCTAGCTGCTTCTCAAGCATATAGCCGAGTAGCACCCCTCTAAATAACGTCTCCTCACACACTGGTGCTAGGATTAACGCCATGAAGATGTAGAGGGCTATGTTCTGCTTAATTCCTGGCACTGGTGATTTGAAGCCATGCGTACTCACTAAATAAAACTCTACGTAAGCTATTGCTACAGCAATAGCTAGCGTCGTGAGAAAAACCTTAACCATTAATGCAGGGACAACTCCGCGAAAACCTAGAAACTCGCAATTGCGCCTAAGGGCCAATCTCGTAATCACTATCGACAGAACTAAGAAGAGTACTTGAATTAATACAGCACCTAAGACATCATTTCCGCTAAGGAGAGTAGCTAAGGCACCAATAATCATACTAGGCACAAATACAGCTAACCACAGTAGAATGCCCTTAGCGGTAGCTAGTACATAGCGACCTACCCTACCCTTACCCTCACTCATTAAAAATCACCTTAACATAACATTTTGAGAACCTTCCCTAAAAAATAGTTTACCACTAAACTTAAACCATAATACGTAGTACACGCCACAGAGTTCTCTGATGATGTTACTTTAGGAACCATGATTAAAAGGGTAAGCAACTGTTTCTTGTTTGTAGGTCTTTTAGGGTTTTTGTGGGTGTTTTTGTGTTCTTTTTGTTATGGTGTGTGTTGTGTATGGGTGTCTGTTTAGTCCTTCTTTAACATTTATAATCTTTACTATGGTAGTAGTTACTTGGTTACCTCTACTAGAGGCTTATAAGCCTCTAGTAGAGAGAAACCGTGATGAACCACCCTACAGAAACCACCAATGACCTAAGACGGGAAACGATACCTAGTCACCACACTATTTAGAATTAATAAAGAAACACTCAACAAACAGTTGGAGAGAGGGAAAGCAGACACTAGACTTCTCTTAAAAGTATTCTCGCCAATCATGGCTGCTATAGCGATAGCTTTAACAACTTCAAACATTCTAGACTATAGATTCAATCTACCAATCAATAGACTATCCATGGTCTTAGGCATTAGTATTGGAATAACGTTACTAACAATACTATCTAAGACATCAGTAAGAGAGCTAGCTAAAGTATTTGTTAGAAAAGACTCTATACAACTAGCACTTATAGGTTATGGAGCAATGATGTTGAGAGGAGTATTTACAACACTAGACCTATCATGCCTTATAGAACATATACCACAGAATTTCAGTACAACAATCCTAGTTATAGCAATACCATTACTCTTCTCAATAATAGCTGGTTCTCCAACAACTGGTATAGCATTATCAATACCAATCATAGAGGGAGTAATAGAGATAACACCATCTATAGCATCACTAGTATATGTATCATCATTCATGGGATACCTCGGTTCACCTCTACACTTATGCTACATATATACAGCAGAGTATCTAGGTATAAGCATTATCAAAGGCTATAGATACTTAGTACCAGCAATTATAGCAACAATAATAGTAGCATACATAGTTACAGCTATCTAGTAAGATATAGGTTATTTTATAAAAATACTTTACTAAACAATTATTTATATAAGTATTTATTCAAGACTAGGTATTATAGGCGGTTTTTCAGCAAACGTTATCAATGGTATTGACATACCTGGCTTAGGTGTTTTACTAAACTCTATTCTCTCACCATCACTTGTAGATGCTATTATATAGTTAGCATTAACAACTTTCTCCTTCTCATCATCACTACATATATGGTAGTATAGTATAGGTAGTCCATAGAACTTATAGTAGTCACGAAACAAACCCAGTAAACCAACAACTAATTTATCTCCTTCATAAAACTTTAACAAGAATATAGTTTGTGATGGAGTAGCATACGTCATAGCAAGTCTAACAAGATCTTTTAAACTACCAACCCTAATCGTAAGGACTTTCCTAAGATCCTCTTTAGACAAATAGACCCCCCACTAGATTCTATACACCCACCTCCTTTGTTTTAACGATATCTTTCTAGCATTCTTATCCATTTTTCTAAGAGTCTTAGATAGTAGTTTACCTAAATCCCTTATCCTAGCATACTCTGTAGGACCTAGCTCATTTATATGTATATTATCTGGATTAATAATAATAATCTTCGGATCTAGTCCATTATACTCATAGATCATGTCTCCATCACTATCATATATTACAGTTGGAGCACCTCCTTCAACTTTATGATACTCTATAATTGATCCAATCAATGCTATTGGAGAATACGTCTCTCTAACCCTAGATCTAGCGATATATGATACATAGTAGTACTTATAGACTAGAGGGTTTAAGGCTACAAGAAAGAAGTTACATCCCTGAACTCTATATAGCTTAAATAGTTCTGGATAAAGTATTTCATCATTAATTACTACACCAAAATTAAATATCTTAGAAGCAAATACGTTGACCTCTCTACCAGAAACTATATTGTACTGGCTTTCAATATCAGATAGCACTATCTTCTTATACCTATACTTTAAACTACCATCTCTACCAATAAATAAGCTTGAGACATAGTAGTGTGCACCAGCTTTCTCTAGAAAAGCAGGTACTATAATTGATGTAGACTCTAATAGAGCAAGCCTTCTTAAAACCTGTATAGTATGATCAGATACTTGTTCAAACCTTCTCTTAGTATATCTTTTCTTAGAAAGATCAGAGTATTCTAGAATAGGGCCTGTGTTAAAGTATGGCGGCAGAATGGTTACTCTAACACTATAAGCACTAGCTATACGTATAATTCTTCTAATAAATTCTAGATTAAGTCTTTTAGCATCAATCTTTACTTTCCCATGGACTATAGCAATATTCTTTCTATCTCTAGTTCTCTCACCAATAAAGTCTATTTTAACACTCATTTCTCTCTACACACCATTTTCTTCCATGAATCACTTTTTACATTAACAACATTGTGGACTAACTCCTTATGTATTTGTTTAAGAACCTCTTGGTAATCAACCTTACCCTCTTCAACCATCTTCATTAACTCTTCAAGCTTTCTAGTTGTTTCAACACTAACAACATCTTTATAGAACTTTGTTAAGAAGTCATACACATAGTGTGCTCTTTTAGTAGGTATTAATGCTTTAACTTTCTTAGATACATTTACGTATTTTCGTTCAATAAGCGTCTGTATAATCTTAGCATAAGTGCTTGGCCTACCAATACCTTGTTCTTTCATCCATTTTATAACGTCATGAAACCTTGCAAACGAGGGCCTACGTTCAATAATGTTTGTTACATAGTATTCGCCAGACTCTATTTCACACACTCTACTAAACAATGGATATTGCTCCATAAAGCCTGAAACCTTTATCAAAGCAGGTACTTCGACAGACACTTTATAGCCGTCAATATCTACTTCTAAAACTTGTTTAACAACAACTGCTGGTATCATTTGACTAGCAATAAACCTTCTAAATATGAGGTCATATACTAGGTAGTGGTATCTAGTAAGAGGTCTAGCAGGCTGTATAATACCTTCACGTACTAGTTCTGACAACCTATCTCTATCAATAGGCCTTGTAGGCCTTATAGCTTCATGAGCTCCTCCAACACTCCAAGTCCTTGGCTTAAACAACTCCTTATACCTATCACCGTATCTCTCCTGTAGCCATTGGCGGGCAATAGCTATGCCTGCATCAGATACTCTTGTACTATCAGTTCTATGGTATGTTATGAAACCTAGTTCGAATAGTTCTTGAGCAATCTGCATTGTCCTTGTAGAGCTTAGTCCATAGTATATTGATGCTTCAGCTAACAGAGTGTCTGTTGTAAACGGTGGTGGAGGCTTTACCTCTTCAACATTCTTCTCAACCTCTTTAACAAAAACCTTTCTACCTATCAAGTCCTTTGGTTTCTCTATACCTAGCTTTACTATAGCGTCTTGTGGTAACTCTAACTCTATTAAACCATCATTTATAATCACTAGGTATTTTAGTAAACCATATTCCTCAGCATTTATAGTCTTGTCATACCTCTCAATAATATAACCAAGTACTGGTGTTTGTACACGTCCAGCACTAAGGTTTCTATTAATATCCTCACAACACATTTTCCAAATTTCTTCATCACTAATCTTCTCTCCTTTCCTCTTCTTCTTTTTCTTAATTTTTTCAACAACAAACTCCATACAATAACGTGGCCATAGATCATACCATAGCTTTCTAGATAATGCAAAACCAAGCCATCTATCTTCTACACGGCGTATAATCTGTGCTTCAACAAGTTTCATGTCAAAATCTCTAGGATTACGTATGGCATTAAGTATAGCTTTACGTGTAACCTCATGAAACTCTATACGCTTAATCTCACGAGTATACGGTTCTAACAATACCTTTAGATCCCATCCAATCTTCTCTCCTTCAGTATCCGGGTCAGTACCTATAAACACTAGATCAACTTCACTAGCAAGTTCCTGTAATGCTCTAACAATATCTAGTTTACGTGTTATATTCTTTGAACCACATTTAGGACATTTATCATCTTCAATAGTAAACTGATACCCACATGCATTACACTTCTTAATATCAGTATATACTGGAATATACTTTCCATCCATAATAACTACTCCATCAATACCTTCATCAACAACAAGATCATATATATGTCCAACACTAGCAACTATTGATAAGACATAGTCGCCAGTAGTCACATCATAAACACATATACCATCACCAATTATGCGGATACTAGGCTTACCAAAGAAGTTAGCTATAGTCCTAGCCTTATTAGGAGACTCGACTATAAGTAGAGCAGACTTAGATACCTCTAAAACTTTTTCAGCAGCAATCTCTCCACTAATAATCTTTCTAACTATCTCCCTATCATGATCGATCTCTCTAACAACCTTACCAAGATCGATCTCTTTAAACTCCTTAAAGTCTAGTTCTTCAAAAAGCCATCTCATCCTCTTTACAAGCCCGTTTAAAAGCCTCTGATCATCAACAACTACTATTGATAAGCCCTTAGTAATACCGCCAGGATATAGTCTTGAAGTCCTACCACTAGCCTGTACATAAGTTGCTACATCCGGTATCAACAAGTATGATCTACCGTTTTCTTCAACAAAACCTATATCGCCAAGTCTTCTAAGCTTCTTCTGTATATCCTCTCTAGCTAGAAGCTTTCTAGCATAATCGAGTGCTTCAAGAAGTATTTTAAGTAGAACAGACTCCCTATACTCTTGGCCAGAAAGAGCTTTCTGCAACTCCTCACCAAGTATGGCTACAGCTGCTTGTGTAAGCCTTCTTAATCTAGAGCTAATTCTACCAATATAAAGCTCTACCTTATGCTTCTCATCACCTTCTAGTATATCTCTTAGAATTGAGAGTATTCTAATAATATCGTATGGACGTGGGTTTTCAAGATGGCTACTAAACTTGTGTCTAGGTACGCCAGCAAATACTGCATACCTAATCCTCTCAGGAAGGTCTAGTCCACGAACCATTACACCATAATAAGTTGCTACACCAACAAGAACATCTATCTCTCCATTAGAGAATGCTTCAAGTACTTCAATACCCTTCCTAGCATGAAATGCTTCAGCTTTAACACCATTCTCACATAGAATACCTGCTATTTTTTCAGCATATTCAATACCTTTATCAACTGGTACATAGACTAGTCCACCACTACCAAGCTTCTTAACTAATTCGACAACATGTTCTTCAATAGACTTTTCTGGAAACAAGTATGTATCAACAATATTCCTTATAGCTTCACCACGACTACCAGCTTCAAAGTTGAGGAGTATTCTAAATAGTTTAGGGTATAATCCACGCGGTCTACCAGTAGCACTTGACACTACAAGAACTGTTTTAATCTTCCTAGCTGCTCTAGAGATCCTTTTCTCAAGATCCTCTATTTGTTTTCTAACAGCCTTTCTCTCATCATCATCCCTTATACGTATAAGTTCTATACGTTTCTTAATAAGTTCTAGAGCAGATTCAATAATATCTTTATCAAAACCAATAACTTCTAGTAGCAAGCGTATACTCTTACCACTTCTAAGAATAGCGTCTACATCATCAACCATTATAAATGAATACTTGTGCTTCTTAAGTAGGCCGACATACTTGTGTATAAACCTTGATGTTGTCAATAATATATCGAATTCCCCACTATCTATCTTCTGTAGAAACTCTTCACGTGTCTTCTTAGGTATTTTAGAGTGAAAAAATACTATATCTGGGTTAATACCTGCTTTCTTACTAAGTTTTAAAAGCTTCTCATAAGCTTGGTTAAGCAATGGTGTTGTAGGGAATACGAGATACACCTTACCACGCTTCCTTTTATAGAAGTATAGTGCTGTCACTAGACCAAACATTGTCTTACCCATACCTGTTGGGGCAATTATTGAGAAACTCTTACCCTTTAATACACGCTTAGCCCATGTACGTTGTGCACTCCAAAACCTATAGCCTCCAGTTGCATCACTAAAGAACTTCTCCAACTCTCTAACTTCTTCCTCAATCTTAAGGATCCCATGTAGTTTCTTTAAATAATAGGTGTTTTCAGCATAGGATTTCAATAGTTTGTAATAGTCTTCTAAACCTATATCACGTATAATATCATAGACCTTCTTCTCATCAATACATTTAGCACAAGGAGCTTTCAATACAAGACGTAGATCGCTGTTAACACCATAACAGTTGGGACAAGAGTACCTATACAAACCCCTAACTACTCTCTCACTAGACATAATGTTCAACCATAAATCTAGGTATTGATCCCTCATGTAAAACTTTCTAGAAGAAAACCAGTATATAAAATCTTACTCTAACCAAGAACCCCTATTTAGTGATCTAGAAAAATATTTTGTTAAGCATATAGCCTAGTACTCGATCTTTCCATGAGCTCTAACAACCTTGTCGTGATACACTACTATACCCTTATCAGTTATATCAAATGGGTGTCTCCTCATACTATGTCTTGTACCACGCATCTTCCATATAATGAGGCTACGGACAAGCTCTCCATCAAACTCGTCTAAGTCTAGACGGACAATACCATCAGCAGCATGTTCAACACCTGGTCCTCCGAAACCTCTCTCTGTAACAGATACCTGTGATACTAGTATTGATGTAGTACCTGTACCACTCAGTATCTTCTTCAACTGTAGTACAACCGATCTAGCTATACTAGGCTTTGTTAGATAGAGTGTTGATACAGAGTCAATGACTACACGTTGAGCACCAGTTTCACGTATAGCTTCACGTAGTATATCTATAAGCAGTCCTACATCAGTAGGGTCACGTACTACATAGCGTTCACGTTTAGCAGCCTCACCTATACCAGCTGTAAAAGCATCAACAATAGCGAATAACCCTTCTTGCTCATACCTCCTTACATCCCATCCAAACTGCCTCATATTAATCCTAACTTGTACAGGATGCTCTTCTAGTGTGACAAGAACACCTGGCTCTCCCTTCTGTAGTCCATTCCATAGATACTGTTGACCAAATATTGACTTACCAGTGCCAGGGCCACCTGATAACAATACAACGTTCCGTTTAGGTATACCTCCATTAAGTATTTCATCGAACCCGGGTATACCTGTTTTAACTCTTTCAACCATAGTCTATACCCTCCTCTACACCCTTTACATATTCTAATCTATGTTTATCCATAAATATAGTTAGTTATAATCACTTAGATATCGTCCTAACATTTATGGATACAATGTATATACTATGATATAGAGTATCCTCTAATAAATATCCATACATGAGCTAGTGTTATTAGGTGTTATGTACCTATTCTAAACCTAGTAGATAGTGTATGAGGTGTAGATTTTGTCTAGAGAGAAAGAAGTTAGACTACACGTAGCTGAGGCTAAACAACGTGATGTCGGTAGAAAAATTGTCCGTATAAGTAGGCGTGTAATGGCCCAACTAGGTGTTAGTACTGGCGATTTCATAGAGATTGAGGGACCTCATGGAACAGTTATTGCACAAGCATGGCCTGCCTATCCAGAAGATGAGGGGCGCGATATAGTACGTATTGATGGGTTGCTTAGAAGCAGTATTGGTGTTGGAGTTGGAGATATTGTTAGTGTTAGAAAAGCAGTTGTTGAACCAGCTTCTCGTATAGTTCTCGCACCTACAGAGCCTATAAGGTTTGGTCCAGACTTCCCAGACTATGTTAAACAGTACTTGTTACGTAAACCTGTTTCTCGTGGAGAAGTTGTTGTTATACCCATTTTTGGCATGGCCCTACGTTTTATTGTAACAGCTACACAGCCTTCACAGAGAGTCTATGTTACAGAGTCTACTAGAGTAGAAGTACGTAGTGAACCAGTACGTGAAGAAGTTATTGCTAGACAACGTATGATACCACGTGTTACATGGGAGGATATAGGTGATCTGGAGGAGGCTAAACAGAAGATCCGTGAAATAGTTGAGCTACCGCTAAAACATCCAGAGTTGTTTAAACACCTTGGTATAGAGCCTCCAAAAGGTATTCTACTACATGGGCCACCAGGTACTGGTAAGACATTACTAGCTAAAGCACTAGCTAACGAGATCGGTGCTTACTTCATAGTTATTAATGGACCTGAGATTATGAGTAAATACTATGGTGAGAGTGAGCAAAGGCTACGTGACATATTTAAGGAAGCTGAAGAGAATGCTCCATCAATAATATTTATTGATGAAATAGACAGTGTTGCTCCAAGAAGAGAAGAGGTTACTGGTGAAGTTGAGAAACGTGTTGTAGCACAACTACTAACACTTATGGATGGTTTAAAGGAGAGGGGTAAGGTAATAGTTATTGGTGCAACTAATAGGCCAGAAGCAGTTGATCCAGCACTACGTAGACCGGGGAGGTTTGATAGAGAAATAGTTATACCACCACCAGATAAACGTGCTCGTAGAGAAATACTTGCTGTCCATACAAGGAACATGCCTTTAGCAGAAGATGTAGACTTAGACAAGATTGCTGAAATGACACATGGATATACAGGTGCTGATCTAGCTGCTCTTGTTAAAGAAGCTGCTATGGCTGCTCTACGTAGATTCATTAGTGAAGGAAGGATCGATCTATCTCAGCCTGTTCCAGCTGAGAAACTACGTGAACTAAAGGTTACTATGAAAGACTTTGTTGAAGCTATGAAGTATGTACAACCCACATTAATCAGGGAGATCTATGTTGAAGTACCAGAAGTCCACTGGAGTGATATTGGTGGATTAGAGGATGTTAAACAAGAACTTAGAGAAGCTGTTGAATGGCCTATGAGGAATCCAGAAGTTTTTGAGAAAATGGGTATAGAGCCTCCACGTGGAATACTGTTGTTCGGCCCACCAGGTACTGGTAAGACATTATTGGCTAAAGCTGTTGCTACTGAGAGTGGTGCTAACTTTATAGCAGTACGTGGACCAGAGATATTGAGTAAATGGGTTGGTGAGAGCGAGAAAGCTGTACGTAAAATATTCCGACGTGCACGACAAGTTGCTCCAGCAATAATATTCTTTGATGAACTAGACTCTATAGCTCCAGCACGTGGATACAGGCATGACACAAGCGGTGTTACTGACCGTATTGTAAACCAGTTGCTTACAGAAATGGATGGTATAGAGGCTTTAAAGAACGTTGTTGTTATAGCTGCTACCAATCGCCCAGACATACTCGATCCAGCATTACTTAGGCCAGGTCGTTTCGATAGGTTAATCTATGTACCACCCCCTGATGAGAAAGCTCGTTTAGAGATATTTAAGGTTCATACAAGGAATATGCCTTTAGCAGAAGATGTAGATCTAGAGATGCTTGCTAAGAAGACTGAGGGATACACTGGTGCTGATATAGCAGCTGTCTGCCGTGAAGCAGCTATGCTTGCTCTTCGTGAAGAGTTCCGTGTACGCCCTGTTGAAATGAAGCACTTCCTTAAAGCTCTTGAGAAGATCCCGCCTAGTTTGACTAAGGAGGCTATAGATGCTTATAATAGGTTGTCTAGACAATTAAAACATACTTATATGGGTGCAGGCTATATAGGCTAGAAAGTGATCTTTGTTGAAGACACCTCAGTCTTTTTCACGTATACTTAGATCACTTGGTAAGCTACTACCACTAATGGTTAAGTGTAAGTATAGAGTACTTATAACTATATCAGGCAGTGATCCAGAGAAACTAGGTTTCTTAACAGCTAAGACAATACTATACTATGATCGTGTTATTAGAAAGTATAAGAGAGATCTAGATAAGGTGTCAATTCTCTACGTATTCCATGACGAGTTTAGTGAAGCAGTTTATATGAAGAATGTTTTCAACAAAATTGTTGAAGAAAAAGCTAAACATAGTAGAGTCAAATATATTGTCTACGAGATTAGTGAAAGATATCTTGGCTCAACATTTGACATACTAATAATGGATCTTACAAAGGATCTGAAGCCAAACGATCTCGGTAGACTAGTAGGAATAGTGCGTGGAGGAGGGATCATAGTATTAATAACTCCTAACTGGGAGGAATGGGATAAATTTATGACTATTTTTAAAAGAAACCTTACTGTACCACAATACCCTAATCCAAGACATATATTTATCAAATGGGTTAAGAACAAGCTCTTACAACACAATGGAATAGCAGTATATGATGCTGATAGACAATGTGTTATAAAGAATTTTGGAAAACTCCAAGAAGTTGTTGAAGAATGCCATAGAATAGTTGTACCTGGAAAAAGGATCTTCCCACAAAAAGTTTATGAACAAGCCCTTACACAAGACCAGATCAATGTTATTAAGTTGTTAGAAAGTCTTTATGAAAAGCCTAAGAAAGGGCGTAAGAAAGCTATACTAGTAACAGCTGATCGTGGACGAGGTAAGTCATGTGCTGTAGGTATAGGAGTTGTTGGACTAATAACGTTGTTATCAAAGATCAAGCCTCGTGTAAGAGTTCTTGTAACAGCACCTGCTCCATCAAATGTACAGTCACTAATGATGCTTGCTAAACAAACACTTGATAAGATAGGGTTTGGTTATAAAGAGATTAAGCGTGGAGCTAATGTTATCGAGTTACGTAGTGAGAAATTCTCTATAGAGTATTGGGAGCCTATAAATATTCCAAGACTGCGTGGAGACATAGTTGTTGTTGATGAAGCAGCAGGTATTCATGTACCAATGCTCTATAAGATATGGAGAAGCCATGATAGACTAGTTTTTTCAACAACAATCCATGGATATGAAGGAGCTGGACGTGGTTTCTCTGTCCGTTTCCTTAAGAGGATTAAAGAGGATCCAGCCACTACCGTCTATGAGTATGAAATGACTGAGCCTATAAGATATTCTATAAACGATCCTATTGAGAAATGGCATTTTGATACACTACTTCTTGACGCAGAACCAGCTGAATTAACAATGGATGATCTAAGGGCTATTGAAGAGAAGAGGTTTACCTATGTAAAATATGATCCAGAGTACTTGTTTAGCTCTAAGGGAGAGGATGAACTACGCCAACTCTTCGGCATATATGTCCTAGCACACTATAGGAATGAACCAGATGATCTAGGTATGATTGCTGATGCGCCACACCATATTATTAGAGCTGTAAAGTTACCTTCTGGACGTATAGTCTGTGCACTACAGATAGCTAATGAAGGACCTATAGAACGTGATATAGCTATAGAGTTGCTTAAAGGAGGGCGTATACCAGGTAACATTATACCAGATAGGTTTCTTAAACATCTTAGGATTATAGAGTTCGGCTATACACGTGGATGGAGGATTGTACGTATAGCTACACACCCAGAAGTACAGGGTAGAGGTATTGGTACATGGGCTTTAAATAAGGTTATTGAAGAAGCTAGAGAGAATGGTCTTGAATGGGTTGGTGCTGGTTTTGGAGTTAATGAACAGTTGCTGAAGTTCTGGCTTAAGACTGGTTTCTATCCAGTACACATGTCCCCTGATCGAAACCCCGTTAGCGGTGAGTATACTGTACTTGTAATACACCCTATAAGTAGTAGAGTTAAGGATGCCATCATTATCGCTAATAGAGAGTTTAAGTTAAAGCTTCTTGAAAGCCTTCCAATAAACTATAACGATCTAGAGGTAGAAGTTGCTAGACTTATGCTAGACTACGGTCCAAGCTTGATCAGGGATCTTGTTTTAGAGAACATGTTCTCTAATATACAGCTTGAAAGACTATGGATATACTGTAGCGGGCCTATGACTTTTGAAGCAGCTTCTGATCTTATGCATCGAGTTGCAAGAGTATACTGGATGCTGCCGTCTAGTAAGAGGCCAAAGTTATCTAGATTACAGGAATATATCCTTATAGCTAAGGCCTTACAGGGGAGGAGTTGGGAGGAATTAAGCGGGGTTCTTAAAGTTAAGACTAAGGTTCTTATGGATGAAGCACGTAGTATATCGTGTATAGTGTTGGAGAAGCTGTTTAAATGGTCTAGAGATCGGCTGCCGGGTATTAAGATGGAGGAGTATACTGGACTACCATTATTCATTTAACTTCTCATTATCTACGAACTCTAGCTCTTTCCTCAATTCAGCAGAAAGTATTCTCTTAACAACATCTATAGGCATAGACACTTCTTCACGTGTAAGCTTGTAGGGCCCTAGAACAACCATACCCTTCCCATCAACAATATCGATCTCGTGGACACGTGTATCATGCGGTGTCTGCCTCATTTTCTCAATAACAATAAACCTTCTCAACCTACCTCCAATAACTCTCCTTCTAAACCTTATAATCCCATCCGCTACATGCTCTATTCCAAAGCCAAAGCCTAGACTTGTCGTTACAGCATACTGGCTTGTAAGCACTACTGTTACATCCCATCTAGCCAACACTCTCTTGACGTAGTAGCTGTATTTACGGGCCATAGCTGGCTTGTCTAACCAGAAAGCACTCATAGAGTCTACTACTACACGTGTATGCCCGTATCCAAGGTATTTCTTAGCTTCAATAACCTTGTTAACAAGCTCTTCTACATCAAGACTTGAAAGCGTCCATGGATCACCTCTACTAATCATAAGAGCATCGATCACAACCAGCCTCCCTTCATCAACATGCTTTCTAAAATCAAATCCAAACATAGACGCTTGTCTAATAATACTATTACGAGACTCTTCAGTAGTAACATAGATACCTGGTTCACCAACTTCTAAACCAGATCCTATAAAATGTATACAGAATACTGTCTTACCAGTACCTGGTTCACCAACAACAGCTACTATAAAGTTCTTTGGAATACCGCCCTTAATCATACGATCAATTCCTTCAACACCAGTAGACAGTCTCTCAACATCCATTAAACACACCCAGTACCTCCTCTTCAGAAATATCTTTATCTATATAACCTAATATACCTTGAACAATATATACCACCTTATATAAGGGAGAAGCTGTGTAATAATACATGGATGCTGAAGCTTGGAAGGGCTGAATAAATGATGACCCCGCGCAGGTCTTAGATCCCTCTTTTATGGAGGAATTGTTTATGAGCAGTAAGTATAGGCTTATAATAGGCGTTTCTGGCGCTAGTGGTGTACGATATGCTTTAAAGTTTCTTGAGGTAGTCTGTAGTCTTGCCAGTAAAGGCGTTTTTGATAGAGTATACCTAGTTTATACAAATATGGCTGATACCGTGTCTAGATTTGAAATTGGTGTAGGCATCAGGGATCTTGTTAGGCAGTTTAAGTGTGTTAGTGGAGTTTATAGTGATGGCGACTGGGCTTGCCCATTAGCTAGTTCTAGTAACACTGTTGGCTATGACATGGTTGTTATACCATGTAGCATGGATCTAGTGTCTAGAATAGCATATGGTATGCAGAGTAGGCTTATTGAAAGAATACTGTATAATGTGTTAAGAGTTGGTAGACGTATAGTACTTGTTATACGTGAAACACCTCTCACCACCATAGATCTTGAGAACTTATTGAAGCTTTCCAGACAGGGGGTAGTGATACTCCCAGCATCACCAGGCTTCTATACAAAGCCTAAGACAATAGATGATCTACTATTATTTATCTGTAGTAAAGTACTTGATACACTGGGTATAGAACACGGACTACCTACTAAATGGTCTCCCTAGCCTTATTTTAAATCCTCTATATCAATATCTTCAATACTCTCCATCTCTTTAAACAATTCTTCATCAGAACTAGCCTTCCGCCTCTTCTCTAATGCTTTAGCACACCTACCATCTGGTAGTAGAGCACTAACTCTACATGAAGCATACTTACACTCAGCACCAATACATTCAGAACCAGTTAAACGGCAGAAAGCAACTTTCTGATACTTACCCCGATAAGGCTTATTAATAACAACTACAGCTCGCTGTGTACAATAGAATAGTGGGCATAAGGGGTTGCATTTCAAGCCAATAGGCATTGGACGCTGCCGTCTAGCTGGAACAGCTTTCCCTCTCCCACCTCTATATTTTTGATGAAAACCCCTATATCCACTATATCTACGTCTCTTGCCCTTGTCTCCCCCCTGATCCCCATATGGTCTATTATTAACCAAGATTTTTCACCAAGTAGAATCTGGTTAGTACATAGACACCATCTCTTTATACAACAACATCGTCTATCATCATATTCTTCCTACTCCATAGTATTGTTCTAAGGGTTTTTATTCTCTACTGTTTAGAGATAGCTTATGGCCTCCACCATTTAAGTACTACATACTTTACCCCATGCCCCCCAAGATCTAGAGCTATTATAAGCTTCTTTCTAACAGAGTGCAGTAACCTACCCATTCTAACAAGATCTATTGGATCAAACTCTTCACTAGGTTTTAGAACTTGTACACCATATGGAGCATGATCTATTCCTGGACCATACTCATAAGCTAAGTAGTCACAGCCAAACTTAAGTCCACGTCTTATAACAAACCCCCTCTCCCTAAGATCCTTATAGATCCTATAGAGTTCGCTAAATCTAGGTATGTTTCCTATAGCATAACGGTATAGTTCACTATACGATAGCTCTTTACTACCAGAATATATTTTCAACAAATTCTTCTCTAGAAGATATAGTGCTTCAAGTAGAGATAGTTCTAGAGGTGCCTTAATACCTCTTTCACGTGGTTTAGGTACTCCAAAGAATGATCCAAAGTATCCATTCCAATACACTTTATTAGCACAACTAGGTTCTAGAATAATAACTCTATTAAATAACAAGTAACCTCTACAAACAGGCTTCATAACCCGATCCACTACCTACTCTAATGCTGCTCTATGGAGTGCTAGATAACGTAGTGTTTCACCAGCCTCCTTAATAATATCAGCTACATCTTCTATAAAGTCCATAGCATCCTTCATAATCATCAATGCCGGTATATTGTCTGCAAGTTTCTTAAACAACTCTAACTCACTACTCCTATAGATCTTGTCAAGCTCTTCCTCAAGTTTAACAACTTGCTCCATATTCTTAATACATCTTCTAGGATTACTTCTCAACAAGTTTAATCCATCATAGAACATATTGTATTCTTCTAAAAGCTTTTCAACAAACTTACTAACACAACTATGTAATTCATTATCAAAACTATACTTGTTAGCAATAAACATGTAGAGTCTGTAAGCAGCACCATCAATCTTCTGAACAGTCTTGTCAAGAGAGAGTGCTATAGAAGCATACATATCCTTCTCTTCAAGAGCTCTACCAAGTCTAACAAGATACTCCATAACCATAACCTTATTTTCTTCAACACGGTGTTTCCTACTTCTAAGCTTCTCATAAGCTTTAGCAATAACTTGGTCACCATTATTTATTAACACATCAACAAACTCCCGGAAATCACGTAGTGTATCATAGCTCATTCTAGCAAGGTTGTTGAGTTCTTCAAATACATGCATTTCGGCTATCGAACCCGTCTCTCTCCAATACTCAGCCATTGCATTACACCACACACTACTAAACAGTAGCTAGTAGATTATAAGGAGTTAAACAGTTTAAAAGTTTAACAGATACCGTAGAGGCCTAAGATCATGAGAACATTAGTAATAGATCTACTGGCTAGAGCTTATGGTAGAAGATATACTACACATGATGTAGTAGGTGCTGGTCCAAGGCTTATAACTGGTGTTCTACAGTATATTGGGTTAAGAACTGATTTAAGGACCTATGAGTATGTTGTTAAAACCCCCCATGTTCTCAAAGACTATGATATAGTCTTCCTATCTGCTATGAGTAGTGATAAAGGTGCTTTAAACAACATAGTTAAGCTTATAGACAGGTATAATCCTAGTTCTATAAAGTTTCTTGGAGGACCTATTAGTCTTGAATACTATGAAGTACTTAAACACTATAGTATAGACTATATAGTAGTTGGAGAAGCTGAAAACACTCTAAAAACACTATTCAATAAATACTCTAGAGAGGTTTTAGAAAAAGAATTTAAAACAATTTCAACTGTTAAAGGACTAGCTTTTAAGTCAAACAACAGCATAGTTTTTACAGGTTTTCCACCATATACAGACTATAGAGATCTAGACAGTATTAGACCCTACACTAGAGTAGATAAAGTCTATGAAAAACCATGGATATATAGATTCTACGTTGAAGTACTACGTGGATGCAGCAACTATAACAGACCATTGACTAGTCTAGGATATGGAAGAGATTGTATAAAGTGTATGAAGTGCTCTTCAGAAAACCTTGTAGAGAGACTGGTTTGCCCGAAAGGTATACCACCGGGGTGTGGTTTCTGTAGTGTACCAGCAATATTTGGTCCATCTAGGTCTAAGTCTATTAATGCTATAGTTTCTGAAATAAGAGAGCTTATAAGACATGGTGTTAGGAGAATTGTGTTGTCAGCACCTGATTTCCTTGACTATGGTAGGGAGCTTCTTGTAAAACCATACCCTCTTACAAAACCTTGTCCGCCTCCACTACCTAACTATAATGCTGTTGAAGAGTTGTTAGAGAGGATTTATGAGATAGATGAAGTATCTTCTGGTGAGGTAAGGGTTTTTATTGAGAATGTTAAGGCTTGTCTAGTGGATGATAAGATATCTACTATATTGGGTAAGTATCTTAGTGGAACTACTGTCCATATTGGTTTAGAGACAGCTTCTGATCAATACAACTACTATTGTTTAGGAAAGCCTATTAGTGTAAAAGATGTTGAAAAAGCTACTAGGTTACTTAAAAGAAGTGGTTTAAGACCATACGTTTACCTAGTCTATGGACTCCCGTTTATGGAGAAGGAGGACTACATTAAGACTATAAACTATGTTCAAAAACTATACCGTCTAGGTGTTGAAAAGATCACACTATATAAGTTTATGCCATTACCTTTAACATCATTTGAATTCCTTAAACCAGATCTTAGATATGGAGAGCTTATTACTAGATTAAAGAGAGTTGTTAGAAAATACAATATTAAAGCTAAGAAGAAGTACTTCCTAAATAAGATAGTTAAGGTATACATAATCGTATCTAACAATAAAGTTTATGGATACCCTATAGATCATGGGCCAGTAGTGTTTGTAAAAAACGTTTATAGTATAGAAGATGTTGATGGATGCCTAGCTCTTGTAAGGATTATAGATGTTAGAGGAAGGTATGTCATAGGGAGACTTACTAATATAGTTAAGTGTTTTAGATAAAGTTATTCAACTTCTCTCTAGTGACAGTAGATACTTTAATCGCTTTATCTATCATAACTTTATATGAATCATCCCTTAGTAGACCCCTTATTTCTTTTAATAAATCCTCTTCATAAGGTATGCTTACTAGAGCTATGTACTGTATTAGAGTCTTTATATGAACACCTAGTTCGTCTCTTAATAGTTTTAGCTCTCTTACATCTACTCTATCAAGTGTGGTATTAAGCTTATTATGAGTATTTATTAATCTTCTAACCATGTATGCTATGTTCCTAGAATAACCATAAGCTCTAACTTCATTTAAGACATTCTTTGTAAGATCAAGTATCTCTTCATAACGGTCAATAGTACTTTTAAGCCTAGTTAAAAGATCAACATAGTCTATTCTAGAAACCATCTACTCTCCACCAGAACGCCTCCTAACAGTAGCTATACTGTTGTCAGCTACACCTCTTTCCCTTAACTCCTCTGGGTTACAATAAGCTTCATTTAACCCGCCTTCCTCAACTACTATAGCCTTATATACAAACTTGTGTCTACCAGCAACAACTATATCAACCAAGTCTCCATCCTTTATACTAAGCATATCTGCTAACCCTTTAGACAACCTAACTGTTCCAGTAGGCATAGACTCATCATATCTTATCCTAATACGTTTCTCGCGTATCCTAGCCTCTTTCCTCCTTAACTGTGATGCAGGCGGTATTATTGAAATAAGTTTTGAAACATCTATCTTCTTAGTTTCAATAACTGGTTTAGACTCCTCTCTACTAGAACTAACCTCTTTACCTTCCTCACCATACACCTTTACACACCCATCATATACTCTAGCTCCTTCACCATTACTATCTAAGTATAAAACCCATCTATATAACTAATTCCTTAACAACTCTATTCCAATCAGTCTTTAGGGACAATAACTCAACTAGCTTACTATAGAGTTCATTAATATGTACTCTAACTTGCTCACGTGTATCACGAAACCTTATTGTAACAGTTCTATCTTCTAAAGACTGGTAATCAACTGTAACTACATAGGGAATACCCATTTCATCAGCTCTAACATACCTCTTACCAATACTACCATCATCATCATAGTATACTGATAAACCAGTTCTATATAGTGCTTGATAGAGCTTCCAAGCAAGATCTCTTATCATCCTAGGCTTGTCCTTAGAACCAGCAACAAGGGGGAAAACAGCAACTTTATATGGAGCAAGGAATGGTTTAAGCTTTAAAAACGCTCTACCATCACTAGCTATGGTGAAGGAATGCTCTAGTACAACGTAGAACAACCTCTCAAGACCATATGATGGTTCAACAACATGTGGAACAAACTTCTCACCAGACACTTTGACAACTTCTTCCTTAACAATAAAGTATTCTTTAGACAGAAACAGTTCTCCTATACGTACTCCACCACATTCTTTAACACTCTTTAATAGCTCATCCTGGCTCATCCTTGATAGAACAGGCATGATCTCTCTAATTCTATCACTATAGTCTCTCTTAATCTTATAGATATCAGGAACTATCTTAACAACCTTCTTCTCAATAGGTTTCTCAAATCTACGGAACATAGCTAGATCTGCTTTAGAGTACTCAATATGTCTACTAAGATCATAGTCTGTACGATAAGCATAACCAGCAACCTCTATCCAGCCAAACTTTTCAGTATAAACCTGTTGATCAAATGTTTGTTGAGCGTAATGAGCTCTCTCGTGTGGGAGCTTTTCTTCAAACCTAATCCTATCTCCTGGTATACCAAGTGCTTTAACAAACTTATTACCAATAGCCATCCAGTAGGCTAGCCATGGATTAACAATAGCTTTCTTCTCAAGTAGCTTCTTGATAGAATCTGTAACATGTCCTTTAACACCCTCCTCCTTCATAGAAGCTGTAACAATATTGATCTCTTCACTAAGTATTTCATTTGTTAAATAACCTCTTGCTTCATCCCAAGCCTTATCTGGGTCAAAGAAGAACTCTATCTCCATTATAGTGAATTCACGTAGACGTATAAGTCCTTGTCTAGGAGATATCTCGTTTCTACCAACCTTGCCAATCTGTGCTATACCTATTGGAAGCCTCTCTCTTAATACAGAGACAACGTGTTTAAATGATACGAATATTCCTTGTGCAGTCTCTGGTCTAATATATCCTAGAGAGCCCTTGTAGGGACCAATTTCTGTTTTAAACAATAGTAGTGCTGGTTTTGGATGTGTTAGTTCACCGCCATCTTCTGGACAACGTATATTGTTCTCTACCATAATCTTCCACAGCTGCTCCATAGAGTACCCTTCAACACTGATTCCTAGAGCATCCTCGATCAAGTGATCTGCTCTATAGACTCTACCACATTTCTTACACTCAGTAACAGGGTCTGTAAAGTGGTCTTCATGACCACTAGCTTTAAGAACTATTCTTGGTGTAATAACTGGTGTCTCTATTTCAACAACCATTCCCTCTCTATCATATATAAAGTACTTCCTCCAAAACTCCATAATATTATTCTTTAACATAACACCTAGTGGTCCGAAATCGTATAACCCAGCTACACCACCGTATATCTCATAAGATAGCCAGTAGAAACCCCTATTCCTAGCAAGACTATAGAGTCTACTAAGATCCTTTGACAACCCCTTACACCACTCATTCTCATACACTCTACAGAAACTTTCCATTATAATACTTTTTTATAACCTTATAACTATTTTAGAGGATAAGAGGATGGGTTAATGAGTAGAGGATGGTGCGTTCCCTTGGTTACATGGAGGCATTTTCTAGAGTCTACTAAGCCCTTTGGTTGTGTAGAAAATAGGGATTCTCCATTCATAGTCCTCGGCGTTCCTTTAGAGAATACTGTCACCTATAAGCCTGGTACAAGGTTTGCTCCAGATGTTATTAGAAGTGTTTCATGTAATGTAGAGTTTAATTCACTATACACTTGTATGGATATGGATGCTATAGGATACTATGATCTCGGTAATATCGGCGTGGTCGTAGGAGATAACCCTAGTTCTCTAGATAGAGTTTCAAGAGTTGTAGAGGGTGTGTTAAACGATTATCCTAGAAGACACTTGGTTATACTAGGTGGTGAACATACATTAACTTATGGTGTTTTAAGAGGTTTTTTAAAGAGTTTTAGAAGAGGCTATGGCCTAGCCTATATAGTTTTCGATGCCCACCTAGACCTTAGGAGTAGTTATCTAGGATACAGGTATAGTCATGCATGTACACAGTATCTAGTTTATAGAGAGCTTGGTATAAAGCCTATAATACTTGGTGTTAGAGGGTGGTCTAGAGGAGAATTAGATTATGCTAGAGATAATGGTATAGTATTCTTTAAAGTAAATGATCTATGGAGTAGAATAGACTCTGTAATAGATTATATTGGTAAAGTTATTAGTTCAAGTAATAGAGTCTACTTATCAATAGATATAGATGTATTCGATCCATCCTATGCTCCAGGTGTTTCCAATCCAGAAGCACTAGGAATCGACCCATGGACTTTCTTTAAAATAGCTAAATACATTATAGATAGTGTATCTGATCATAGTGTATTTATTGGATTTGATATAGTAGAGGTTAACCCCGTACAGGATGTAAATGATGTGACAAGTGTCTTAGCTACAAGAATAGTGCTAGAGTTAACAAGTATGCTCTATTCTAAACAGCTTTAACAAGGCGGAAACTACGTGCAACCTTGTATATTACTCTATAACCACAGTGTGGACAACGTATACGTGGAAGCATCCTTAGATCCTCGTCAGTAAGTATTTTACCACATCTACCACATTTGTAGTAGGGCATTTTCTACACCAGCTCATATATTGTTAGATAGTTTTACCATATTAAGTTTTATAAGGGTTACTCTAAATACATAGTTATCAGTAATACACAGTTAAACAGGCTTAATTAGGAGCACGAGACATGGCGCCAGAATATTCATCCATATTTGGTGGATTACCTCCAGAACTATATGAACAACTTGAAAGAGAGGAACAGTTTATAAAGATAAGGCTTGACCGTAGGAAATTTGGTAAAGAAGTCACTATTATAGAGGGGTTAGCTGGTAGTAATAGTGAGCTTAAGAAGATAGCTTCTAAACTAAAATCTAGACTAGCAACTGGTGGTACAGTTAAGGATGGTAGGATAGAGCTTCAGGGAGACCATAGGCATAGAGTTAGACAAATACTAGTGGATGAGTTCGGTTTCCCACCAGAGAATATAATGATTATAGACTAGAATGGATAGTCTTAAGTATGTAGGTAAAATAATATAGTTTTTAACTAGTCTATCAACAACTCTATTGTGGAGGTAGATTAATATCTAGTTCACGAGCAAGCTCCTTATATCTATTACGGACAGTAACCTCTGTAACACCAGCTATTTGGGCAATCTCTTTCTGAGTCCTACGTTCATCACATAACAGAGCGGCAATATAGACAGCTGCTGCAGCTAATCCAGCTGGATCCTTGCCAGCAGTTATACCTCTATCACGAGCTTTATGTAGGATCTCTGCAGCTCTCTTCATAACATTACCGCTAAGACCTAGTGCGTGAGCTATTCTTGGTACAAAGTCTATAGGATCACATGTTGGAACCTTTATATCAAGTTCTTTAAGCAACAACCTATAGCAACGAGCTATATCCTTACGATTACTCTTAGTAAACCGGGCTATCTCATCAAGTGTACGTGGAACCTTTAGCTCACGGCAAGCAGCATATACTGATGCAGCTACAACACTCTCAATACTACGTCCACGAACCAACCCCTTCTCAACAGCATCACGGTATATACGGGCAGCTTCCTCACGTACGTTACGTGGGAGGTTAAGGAGATCAGATAGTCTATCAAGCTCGTTCATAGCTTGAGCAAGGTTTCTCTCAATACTACTCTGTATACGGCTACGAGTCTGCCAACGACGAAGCCTCTGCATCTCAAGACGGCGGCGGAACTCTAGACGTTTACCAGTAGCATCACGGTCACGCCAGTCTATAACAGTTGCTAATCCACGGTCATGGACTGTAGATGTAAGCGGTCCTCCTGTACGACTCCTCCTCTCCCTCTCCTCTGGTGTAAATGCTCTCCATTCAGGGCGTTCATCAATAATACGTTCCTCTATAACCTCTCCAGTAAGTGTACAAATATACTCTCCACGCTCAGGATCATAGACTATCTTGTCTGGTGGACACTTTATGTAAGGTTTTTCATGTGGGTGAGACAGTATAATCACCCGTAATATTTATAACTGTACCCTTTAAATCTCTGTATCCAACACTTATAAACCTTTCTACAGAAACACTATAAAGAACGTTAAAGAAGATACTATAGAGAAAAATATAAACGACTATACAACAACCATATATAATAGCATAAGAAAGCCGGGTCGTCTAGCGGCCAAGGATGCGGGGCAGAGCGGGGTCCTCCGCCTATTTTTTACAACCTTTTTCTAACAATTACACTTTTTATATGCTATAGTATAGCTGGGTACATGGAATGCACTGTCTCTATTTTAACAAAAAGCATTCGCTTCTATGTATGGTTGATACAGCAAATGCATTCTATAATATCCTGCAAACTTACTATAAACTAAGGTATTAGTGTTAGTACGTCAGATACTAGGCATTGGTTACCAAGTCTATCTATATGTGATAAAAAACTACAGGCTAACAGTAAGATCAAGTTAGTTATATTAATCGATGATCATGTAAAATATATTTCTGAGACTATAAGCATTCTTATGAACTCTATCGTAACATACAGTAAATATCTGGCTAGTAAATACAGTGCAGATCTAAATACTATATGTAAAATATATAAGAAAGGCTTGAATAAAACAAGAGCTAATTTAAGAGAATTAGCGAAAAAGATTATGGAGTTTATACGGAATGATATAAACAAGATTCTAATTATAGTGAGTTTAGACAGCCAACAAGCTATAGAGCATTACCAGAATATACTTTGGAGAAACATAGGATTATACTTTACTGATGCAAAAGTAAGGAAATGGCTTAAGCACCACACTATAACCTTTGGAACAACAGACCTATACAGTGCTATATTACTTATCTCACAAATGAAGACTGCCCTACTATACATAGACTATATAAGGTATGTGAGACAGAAACCGTTAACTCCATTAATTTTTGAAAGCAAAATTCTCTACTATAGCTGGTATTTACAGCAATGATGTAGCTAAGTTTGTTAGATATAGTATTGAAATAGCCAAGAAAATCTATAATACTGTACTTAAGGTAGCTAAAGAGTATGGAGTAGTTAGTGATCGTGTTAAAGTTGAGAGAGATATAGATAGTATTAAGAAGGTTATTGAAGCATCATCTCATCAGCTAAAGGAATACTGGGTAGTTCCTAGAAGCATTAAAGACGTGGGCATGTTTATTAGTAGTATCATTGATTATGATGGAAGCATCCATGGGAATGTATTAGTCCTAAATAGAAATGTTTTTACTCTAAAAGGGATTATACTAGAGTCATTAATAAGAGCTATAGAGAGTACACAAAGGATACCTGTAATTAAAACATATACAACTAGGAAGTATATAGACGAACTACCTATCCTCATAAACACAGATCTTTTGAGGTACGTAGCCAGATATTCGGAGCATTTAAGAAAACAAAAGCTACTAAGTAGAATAGTTGATAAGAGTGTTTGTGACATTAGTAAGGTAAGCTTAATCGATCTAGAGCTTTTAGATAAATACATAGATAAAGTTAAGTTATTAGTTCTTAGAGATAGAGAATATCAGACAGCAAGGAATTATAAGATAGTGATCTATGCTAAAAATCCTATTAACACACACGACATTGCTATAATATTAAGGAAAGCTTGTATATCAACATAGTGTTGAATAGAAGTAGGTTAGTAAAAATAACAGATTCTAAGTATAAAGCTATAGCAATACTGGGTTTAGTGAGAAGTAGTTTTATAGAAGAGCTTATACCATGTTACAGGTATAATGCAGTGAAATGGAATTTTATAACAAGAATAAGTGAGTGTGCAAAAACACTTAGAAAAAGACTTATTCAAACAAGTAACTGGAATATAGTTTATGAAACAAAATACCTAAGCTTAATGGATAAACTAAATAGGATACTCCAAGAAAGTATATAAGGATGTCTAAATAGTATAAGTTAATCATGGCGGAGGGCCCCGATCCCCGAATTTGGCCTAACACGGGGGAGACCCCGTGACCGGGGTTCGAATCCCCGCCCGGCTACCATTTTATTCTTCTAGGCTAGTGGTTTGGTGTTGTTTTGGTGGTTAGGTGTAGGTTTTGTGGTAGAGAGGCTGTTGTCTATATTCCTTATACTGGTTATGGTGTCTGCTCTATCCATTATAGTTCTTTTATTGAGGGTAAGGTTGTTAGAGCTGTTAAGAGGTATGGGCTCATAGATAGGGGTGATCGTGTTCTTATAGCTTTGTCTGGTGGTAAGGATAGTGTTGTACTAACGTATATTCTAGATAAGTTGTCTAGAGAAAATGGTTTCTCTATCTACCTACTACACATAGATCTTGGTATTGGAGACTATAGTAGAGAGTGTAGGGGTATTGTAGGGAAAATACATAGCATACTTGGCTATAAAACAGTAGTTGTTGATATAAGAGATCTTCTTGGACTAGGTGTTGAAGAAATCTCTAGAAAAACATGTAGAGCACCATGCAGTGTATGTGGTATTATAAAGAGGTATATTATGAATACAGTAGCTATAGAGGCTAAAATGGATGCAGTAGCTACTGGACACAATCTAGACGATATAGCATCATATATTCTTAAAGAATTCCTCCACCAAAACATAGAGGGTATGATAAAGCTTTCTCCAAAAATAGATAGTGTAGAAGACATTGCTGTAAAGAAGATTAGACCACTATATGAAGTATATGAAGAAGAAGTACAACTATATGCTAAACTAAACAGTATAGAATACGTCTCTAGGAAATGCCCATTAAAACCAACTAGATCTCTAGAAGTTGTCTTAAAGAATAAACTTAATGAATTAGAGAAAATGTTTCCAAGTATAAAGATCGGGTTTATTAGAAGATTTGTAAAGAATCTAGGAAAATACCCACCTATAGACTATAGTAGTATAAGGAGATGCAGGGTATGCGGCTTAATATCTAGTACACAAGTATGTTCATACTGTAGGTTAACAGAGAAAGTTCTTGGAAAACCATTTGGAGCTCATACACGTAAGTATATAAGAGATCTTGTAGAAGACATTTTCTCTTAAGCAACTCTATAATAGAGTGTATTGGTATAAACTGTTTATGGAGTATATGTTATGATAGACATTATTGTACGTAGTAAGAGAGACTCTGATGCTGTAAAAGCCATGATCAATAGATTCTATAGCGAGTGGGGTATAGAAATACATACACTACATGGTTCACGTACAGTAGATAGAGCACTAGATGAACTAGAAAACATTATCACTAGCGGCAAGTTCTATGTAATACTCCTTGGTAGAGAGGATGTAGAGCTAGCTTCTAAACTAGATAAACAACTACCACCCAACGCAGTAGTACATGTTGTACCGAGAGCTCGTGTAAGGAATACACGTATTGAACACCTTGCTTATGAGTTCAGTATAGCTCGTAGTAGGGTTAGATTATACATTAAATGGTCACCTATAGACAGTGTATACCTAGTTAATAGTAGGGATGGTGTATTCTTAAAGGATTATGAGTATAATCCAGCATACGATATATTCATGTTTATTGGAGAACCTGTAGGAGGTTTTTTAGAGAATATCATTGGTAGAAAGGTTTGTACAAATCCTCTATTACAACGTAGGTTTGGAGGACTGCATAAGGTATATTGTGGAGATGAGTGTGTAGCTGAACTCCATATACCTGATGAGGGTTTGAAGCCTATTGGTAGGTTTTTAAAAGAGTATAGAATAGACTATAAAGATGTAGATCGTATGGTTAGAGCTAATAGTTCTGTTCTAGAACTCTTTGAAAATATTTCTAAACAATTCTTGAGAAAGTATAGTGGATGGGTTGATACAGTTGTCATACCATGGAGTGGCGGTAAGGATAGTACTTTAACACTCTACTTAGCTCTAGAAGTCTTTCCAAGAGATAAGGTTAGAGTAGTCTATGTTGATACTGGTGTAGAGTTTCCACAGACTATAGAGTTTATTGAAGAAATTTCTAGAAGGCTAGGAGTTGAAGTGTGTAGAGTATATGCTGGTATAGATAAGGCTATAGCTAGTGGGGAAAAACCCTTGCCAACACATAGTAATCGATGGTGTACAGAACTAAAGATCAAGGCTATTGAGAAAGCTATAGAAGAGATAGCTTATGGAAACACGTTAATAATAACAGGTGATCGTGAGGTAGAGTCTAGAGCTAGAAGCATAAGGCCTCCGGCAAGGAGGGAGGGAGAAGCAGTAGTAGTCACACCAATAAGGCTTTGGAGCACACTCCATGTACAACTATATACGTTGTTAAAGAAGATACCTCAGAACCCACTATACCTCCATGGATTCTACCGTATAGGATGCTACATATGTCCAGCACTAAGAAGTTGGGAGCTATACATAATGACTAGAGACAAAGAAATTATTGAAAAACTAGAAAACAAACCATTATATAAAAAATTCATCAGACATCGAGAAAAGGCTAGTTCCAACTAGAATTTAACTCACTAACATATCGCCCATTATCACTTATGTTTAAAAGCCTCTCTATAAATAGGTTGACTCCATCTACTAGATTTGCCAGCTTCTCTGTCAGACAAAAGACGCTTTCTTAAACCTATCAACACCAGTATAGCATAGTAGATATGTTTATCTATAAAACTCTAGTACACCTATTCTTACGCCTCTCCAATAAATACTATACAATACATAAAAGTATCGGAGTATCTCTTATCAATATTGAAAATGTCAATACTTAACTTAGTATACATTATCATTTATCCATAAATTTCTAAACAATTGCTTCTGTCTGAATAAACAATCTAGTACTATCTATATTTTATGGTGTCAATAAGTTTAAGTCAAAATAAATATTAGATAGTGCTTAAAAGTTTAGACTTAAGCATACTTATATTTTACAAATTATCTTAGCATTTTCCAGACTATAGGCATGCTCTAAAAGAATTTCATGTATTTTGCTATATTTTTCAACATGTTTTCTTCCTACCAGTAATTTAGCAGTAACTACCCTACGATCAGAAAGTTCAAGGGTAATTATAACCTCCTTATCAAACATAGCAAAATCTTTAAGATAGTGCTTAACCTCATTTGGAATCTTATCTACAAATAAAACCTTGATTTTTACATTATTTTCTTGTTGAATGCTTGCCTCATTAACGATCTCATTAAACTCCTGCAGTTTCCAACTATAAACACCTTTTAACATGAACGCCCCCTTTAACAGTTTCAAAATTATGTTCCCTATATTCTTTACCTTTAGGATCCTCCCAGAAGTCTTTGAACATAACCATACTTGTAGCATCCATTGTTCTTCCGGCACGCTTAGCTAATTGTATAACTATGAGCATGTACATATGCCCAAGATCTATAACTCCTTCTTTAGCCGTTCACCACATCCGTAGCTTCATTTGTCAAAGTATATTGTATTGTGTCTGCTGCGGACGGGTTCATCACGGTCTCTGCTGAGCCGTCTACGGGAGCATGGCTCCCATCGGGAACCCAGCAGACACCAATAGATCTATAATCCTTAAGAGTTTATAAGTCCTTAAAACACAGCCCCAGCCCACCCTACAGCCCCTGAGAAGCATAAAAAGAAACACTATGACACAGAAAGCTATAGTTTAATATTTCTGCCCCTTTTAATTTTCTCTTAACATCATCATATAGAGTGCCGCATGCTCTTTTTACCACATCACTAAATGCTGAAGTTTGGAAACTTTGAGAATACACTAGGAATCTAATAAAATCAAAGGGATTGATCATTTCATTAATGTAATCAATGATAGAATCAAGTTTTTTACTAATGAAA
>CAYZRH010000022.1:0-640 GCA_964480805.1 uncultured Desulfurococcaceae archaeon | reverse complement strand
ATCTAGATAAATAATTATAGAAAAATACACTAAAAGCAAGCAATATATTTGGTAAATTCTCAATAAATGCCATCGTTGTTTCAAACAATGTATATACCAAACATGCAATAGCAGGCATGTAGAGGGCTTTACGTAAAACTCTATTCATCATCATAAATTGACACCTTGTTAGCTCTATAACTTATTAATACACTATCTTAACTGTATACTATCATACCAAAACTTTAAAAGTTAATCTAGCTGATAACCTTAATGATTAATAATAGATTCTATAACCATAAGCAATTATAAACACATAAGCAAGCAAATGATCGCTCGTTATTAGGTGTTATCTTAGACTACAATTAATAGCAAGTATTAATGTTGAGAATCCAGCTTCATAGACCTAATGACTTAAGAGGGAGGTTTAAAACAATATAAGTGCTTAAAACCCCTACTAGATATTCTCAAGTAAAGTAGGGGTGTTCTACTAATAAGTAGTTAAGTGCTTCCTATTTAGAATTAGAAATAAAACTAGTATGAAATATTTCTACCTAACATGGTGCTTTACATACACACCTCATAGTTTTTGCTGTTAATAAGCACCGTTTCCCGTCTTAGGTCATTGGTGGTTTCTGTAGGGTGGTTCATCACGGTTTCT
>CAYZRH010000021.1:0-32577 GCA_964480805.1 uncultured Desulfurococcaceae archaeon | reverse complement strand
GTAATAGTGACTATGTATAGAAATGTAGAGAACTAGATTTTTCAGTAACCTTGTTTAAGCTAATAGGTTTTATATCTAGTTCATCAAGTACTAGGTATAGGTCTTGCAGGAAGTTATTGAGTTCACTAATACTTACTACAACTAGTCTATTATCAACGCTTCTAATACGTGGTGTTGTAAGTGTGATTAGGACTGGTATAGCATATTTGATCTTGGTGAAGTAGGGGTATCTTCTATATAGCCATGATAGGTGTTTTAAGAACTTCACTGTTCTATCAATCTGTCTTCTTCCATGCTCAATTATGCTTGACGGCGATATACCGTGTCTCCAGTGTTTACAGTCTATAGAGACTGTTCTACCAGAACCAGTATCTACACCGACAACGTCTATTTCTAGCCTACATGGTTTATCCATTCTAACATTAGAAGCTACAATATAGCCATGTCTACCCAGTATTTCAGCAGACATTTTCTCAAAATCACTCCAGTTAAGATATTTAGAAAGCCTCTTAACAGGTAAACCTAGTTTTAAACCATATAGTACTAGTTCAAGCCTATTACTTACATAGACTCTATCATCTTCTATTAGGACCCCTGGTAGTTTAGATAGTACTTCTCTAAATACATCAACTGATACATGTAGTAGTTTAGCAATCTTATCTAATCTCTTACCACTATATATAAGAACTGGTTCAATAAACTCTCTTAGACCAGCTATACTAGACATACCATTATCCTCTCACTACTAGAACTCTTTATATCCTACTACATTTATCCATATACTATATAGTGTTAAATTAAGGTGACGTAGTCTCCTTGAAAAACCAGTTAGTACTAGACAGGATGAGGAATGAATTGTTAAGAGAAGAGGTTAGAGACTATACTATAGACACTAGTATGGATTTATGTTGTCTTATAAAAGCTTTTGGAGAAGCACATGGTTTTATGGCTGGACACTTATATGAGGCATCAAGGATACTAGCTAGTATGTGGATGGATAGTGAGGTTACAAAGTTTCTAGCATTTACTGGAAACCTTGTATCAACTGGGTTGCGTGGATTATTTGCTCAGATTATTAGAGAGGGGTTTGTAGATGTTGTTGTAACAACATGTGGAACAGTAGATCATGATATAGCTCGTGGTGTTGGAGGGAGGTATTATAAAGGTTCATTCTATATTGACGACTCTATGTTACGTGAATTAGGTATTCATAGATTAGGGAATATCTATATACCATTAGAGAGTTATGGACTGGTTATTGAGGGCTTTACAAGAAAGCTATTAGATGAGATCACGGGGGAGAAGAGGGAGTGGACTACATATGAGTTGTTATGGGAAGTTGGGAAACGCTTAAATGATAGAAACTCTATATTGAGAGTTGCTTATGAGAAGAAGGTACCAGTTATAGTACCTGGTATAACTGATGGGGCTTTTGGTACACAGTTGTTTCTTTACAGCCAGTTCTCTGGCTTAAAGATTAACGTACTTGGTGATGAGAAGCTTTTGTCAGACAAGGTGTTTAGTTCACTAAAGCTTGGAGCACTAGTTGTTGGCGGTGGTATTAGTAAACACCATACAATATGGTGGGCACAGTTTCGTGATGGACTAGACTATGCTGTCTATATAACAACAGCTGTTGAGTATGATGGGAGTCTTAGTGGTGCACAGCCTAGAGAAGCTATATCATGGGGTAAGATTAAGCCATTGGCTAGACAAGTTGTTGTATATGGTGATGCTACAGTCTATCTACCACTAGTTATTGCTGGTGCTAAGTGTTTTATTGAGAAAAAGCTATAGTAAGCTCTACTATAGTATTGTTTAAGTGTTTTCCTAAATAGTTATTGTAGGGGATGGTGTTTATAGATTATCTAATGATAGTGCCTACGTAGCCAAAACTCCCTCCTTCTATACGGGTTCCAGTTTCTTAGTGGACGGTAGTAGCCTATTATACGGCTCCATATATCTACATCAGCTGAACCACACTCTGGACACTTAGTATACAATCCTGTATAGCTTCTACAGCATCTTCTACAGACTGTTATAGCTGGTGTATAACTCCAGTATACAAGATCTGTCTGTATAAGCTTCTTTGTAAGACTAGCAAGAGCATCTGGGCCGGGTTCTTCGCCAAGGAAGATATGCATCATAACACCACCAGTAAAGAGCTTCTGAACCATAGCCTCAATCTCAATCCTATCACTCAACTCTAGAGCTCCATAGTATGGAGCAATACTAGTACTATAGACAGGATTATCTGGATCGGGTAGGTATTCTCTAAGCTCTGGATACTTCTCCAAATCCTTAATAGCTAGTTTAGCAGCAGCTGACTCACCTGGAACCTCTTCTACATTCCATGGAGAGCCCTCCTCGATCATCCACTTCCTAGCTTTCTCAACAGCATATTCAACAATCTTCTTCATAACACTTGTTGCTCTCAACCAGTCTCTACGTGAGCCGTCAATCCATAGTTTTGGCTCTTGTAGATATATAGCAGCTGCTTCAGGCAGTCCTATAAGACCTATTGTGTTGAAATGGCTTGATGGGAATTCTCTAAGATACTCTATAACCATATTGTATATTCCAGAATACTTGTTTATGAGGTAAGTGTATCTTCTACGAAACCATTCCTCACTCTCATGAACGATCTCTAGTGCTTCACTATATAGTTCCCAAAACACTGTATCATCACCTCTTGCTTTAAGAGCTATACGTGGAAGATTTACATCAGTCACATTGATACTACCGGTTACGTCAGGCATAGCCCATAATCCTCCAAAACGTTTCCTCTCCATAGTCTTTAGTGTTTCTTCATGTATTTCTTCAACATTCTTCTTAAGACTATAGTTGAAGCCTAGACCATGTGGTCTATGGTTGTAGGCATAGAGTAGCTCGTTACGGTCTATGTTTATACGGCAACACATTGAGAAACATGCATCTGGGTCTACAACACGTGTGTTTAACCAGTAGAAGCTTCCACGATAAGCAGCTATCTTGAATACTGCTTCATAGACTTCTGGCTCTTCCCATAGCATCTTAGCTGTAGCCATTATTGTTGGTATTGGGAATGTGAATGGCTGTTTAATAGAGTCTCCCTCGTATAGTACTTCAGCTAGTGCTTTTACAAACAATACTGCTTCTCTATAGTATTCACCAAGTTGTTCAACAAGCTCTCCATTAAATATAGCGTGGTCTCCATAAAGCATCTTCTTTGGAGCATCTAGTGTTATAGTGAAGTTTGTGAATGGTGACTGCATACCTACACGGCTAGGATAGTTTAGGTTGAACACTAGTCTCTGGATCTGCTGTTTTACGGTCTTGTAGTCAAGTCTGTCTCTACGTATGAATGGTCCAGCGTACCATTCAAGACTAGAGAATGCTTGAGCACCTGTAAAGAAGTGTTGTAGTGTTATCAAATAGTTAGCTATATGGTCTACGTAAGTATCGAAATGACGTGCTGGTCTAGATACAACAGTTGCTGTCTTCAACCCCTTCTTCAACAATCTAGATATACTATGTCCAGTACAGTATGGTACATAAATGCTATAGGGTAGCTTGTGTACATAGATCTCTCCATCAACATGCTTATGCAGAACCCTTGGAGGTAAAACGCTTATGTGTTCTCTAAGAGCACCCTCTAGTATATATGAGAAGAAACCTGTTGGACCAGGGTATCGGTTAGCATTCTCTAAAACACTAAGGCTATCCCATCTACAATACTCTTCTAATACATCATAACTCCTTGACCCAATATTCTTAGATGATAAACTCTTATTAGAGATTACCAACTAGACATGCCACCACATAGCGGGTTTTTTCTAATAGAATATTTGGAAGGTAATACTATATCTACTAAGTGGAAGTAATACTATATAAAGAGCCAGTAAATAAGAATATATACAGTATATCCATATACATACTCTATAAATACAATTAATTCGCTATAGTTAAATACTATGCTTAAACAGTACTTTCTAGTATAATTAATAGTCTTAACTTTAAAAAGGAATAAATAGCTGATCTATAAACAATGTCACTCATATACTTCCGCTATAACACTCTTAGCTTTATAGCCAGTAACTGATATATTAATTGTTTTCATTAGCTTATACCTACCTTTTACATAGAATACTATTGGATAGCTTGCTGGCTGTCTTGCTATAGTATAGCCTTCTCTATACTGTTCAGTATATAGGTATTTAACAACTGTTCCTCTAGGCAGTATCTTCTTCAACATAAGCTTATCTATATCCTCCATAACCTTCCTACGATAGAACCTATATATTCTATCATGTCTTCTTATAAGATACTCTACAATATCACGTTTAAGCCATAATGGTGTCTTCTCTAGAACAACTACTTTACGAATATTAATCCTCCTAACCAGCAGTCCTTCACTAAGTATCTTCTTTAGATACAAGTAGTTTAATCTATAAGTCTCCCCTGTCTCACCAGGCAGTCCATAGAGTAGGTTTATACCTGGCAGTAGCTCTGGTAATCCATTCCATCCACGTCTAGAACCAACTCTATTAATAATCCTTATAGCTTCTAGTGCTTCACCAGGATATACTTTTAAATTATTAGCTCTAACTACTCTAGGATCAAACGATTCTATACCAAGAGCTGCTACATCACCTGGTGTATGGTACTCTATAATAGTCTTTAAAGCATCTATAGACTCTAGTGGGTGATGAGCTATAGTACCTGGGTTAACGTTATCAATATGTAGTACTCTTAAATTCTTAGCAACACTTCTAACTCCATGGAATAGCTTCTTAATAGCTTCTACATTTGGTTTTGGAAACTCTGTCTTACCAGTATCTATTCCATGGAAAGCCAGTATATCTGGTTGCCTACCAATACGATAGTGTCTAGCTCCATAACGATCTAGAGCTTCAACCTCCTTTACAACACCCTCTATACTACGAAACAATACACTACCATAACGTGGTTCTATACAGAAACTACAGCCACCAACAACGTATCTTGGGCATCCACGATAAGTCTCAATCTCGACAACAAGGTTCCATCCATAGTTGGGGTGTTGCTGTATAATCTTTGCTCCATAATAGAATGCTTTATCAGCTAACCTATAGTCTTCTCTAAAAACAAGTGGGTCGGCTCTATCAAAACCATACTTTAAAGCATTATAGAAGAATACCTCTGGATCACCGGCTACGATATAGTCAAACAGTCTCTTAAGACGCTTTATAGAATAAGCTATAGAGCCTCCTCCAAGACCCATACCGAAACGAGCAGCAGGTCCTACTAATACCCTATCCTTATCCTCAAGAAGCATCATTAGATACTCTATTTCATCTAATGTAATAGGTTTACCACCAATATACTTACCAGGTACTTCAGCACCAGCTATTAAGACTATAAAACGTGATCTCCTAGTAGCATCCATAAACTTGTCTATACTAGCTCTAACTTGGTCAATAGTATAGTATCTAATACTTATAGATTTGTCAACAAGCCATAGTGCTCCAGCAACTAGTCTAGGATATACGTTAATGTATGGTGGTACACCAAGACCAGCTGGTTCATCAGTGTATCCATCTAGTATTACTACCTTCACCACACGTTCATCCAAGATAGAGATTTTATATAGAAGCTAATAACTTCTTATAATAGCTCCTGTATTAAAAAAGAGTTTATTTTTAGAAAGAGCCTATTTCTTCCTAGCTTTCCTAGCCTCCCTTGCTTCAGTGGCTTTAGCTTCCTCCTCTCTCCTAGCCATAGCCAATGCACTTCTAGCTAGATAGAATGCTATAGGTATTAATACTATACCAAAAGCTATAGCTAGACCCCATGAAAGTATCTCCACTACCTTTATAGCTTCAGTAAACTGGCTGAATAATGCACCAACACCAATTACTAGGAATACAAGTAGTACAATAAACTGTAGGAATGGGGCAAGACCCTTAAACTCTGGATGCTCGCTAACAATGATCTTTATGGCAGTACTTGACACAAATATACCTACAGCAATAACTAGTGCGCCAATAATTAATGGATACACAAGCCCTCCTTCAAGCTGTAGCGTGTTAAGAGCTATAGTGACAATAACAGCTACTAAGCCAAGCAGTATAAAGTTCTCAATAAGAGTAGCTACATCAGTATATGGTTTTGGAAAACTCTTCTTAAGGAAACCGCCGATATACTTAGCAAGACTAACAGCTAGTATAAGGCCTAGAGTCAGTATAGCTATAGCACCTATGAGTCTTGGTAGATAGTTAGCTATATTATAGACCATAGTACCTGCATAGCCAGTTAAGTGTATGGCTTCAACAGCTGCTACAATAGCAACAGTTATAATAAATGCTTTAACAAGACCTGCTAATAGACTAGATAAGTCAATACCTAGTTCAGTAAATGTCTTACCAAAATCTGTTCTAGTAATAGGCTTTTCAACAACAACATCTAGTGTCTTATCAAGTATGGATGCTATAGCATCACCTATTATGTAGCCGATAACAAGTATTATAGTAGCTGTTATAAATCCTGGAGCAGCCTCTGTCACATACTCTAGTAGTGCTCTATAGTAGAAGATAAGGTCTACAGCAACAGCTATTATAAAAACTGTTATAGCTAATACCAAGATGTTCTCAACAAGCATAACAAAAGTCTTATGCTTCTCACCAGTAAAGCCGAAAATACTTGTAACAAAACGTGCTAGTAGTAGAGCAAGAGGTATACCAATCAATAATACAGCTATACCACCTATAAACCTTGGAAGATAGTTAGCTATAGCATTAGTTATATCACTAGCTGGTGGGGGAACCTTTAGAATACTTATAGCATAGACAATAGATATAACAATAATAAATGCTTTAACAAGGCCGCCGAGTATAACGTCTAAGCGTATACCAGCTTCTCTCAAAACCTCTCCAGGCCTAGTCTTCTCAAGAGGTTTCTGCACATACTTCTCAATAGCTACTTTAACAGCCTTACCAACAAGATCTCCTATAAGGTAGCCAATAACTATAACTATAATAGCTGCTAGAACGTAGGGCAAGTACTCTATAATAGTTCCTAAAGCTTTCTTAGCACTTTCAACAAGAGACTCTACAAGTCCTTGTTGACCAGCAACACTACTAATAATGCTATAGCTTACTACATCCACTAACATAACCGTCACCTAAGTAAATATAGTATAGACTGTAGTTAAAAACATTATAGATAAGGTTGTGATTTAGACAATATTCTATTCTTTACCTAGAGTGTTTTAGAATATGTGTAGAAAATTGATTATACTACTTCTCTTCTCTAATATCAGCTAATACGCCACCCACGCTTCTTTATAGATAACTAGATTTAATAGCTTTGTTGAACACTATCTCTACTATATAAGGCATAGTGGTGTATTATAGTGTCTAGACACATATTCATACTTACTATAGTAGCATTAATTCTATGCTCAACAATGCTTAGCTATGGGTATAGCGGGGTTGAAGCAGAAGATGTTTCACAAGAATACTATATATTGGTTCCAGAAGATGTTGAGCCAGGGCTCTACGATCTATACATAGTGTTTGAGAATGGTTCACGTTTATGGATACCTAGGAGTGTATGGGTTATTGAACAAGGGTTTAGTAGTGAGTTTAGAGTAGCACACATATCTGATATACACTTCTTTGCATTTGAACACGAGTTTAACAAATTAAAGTTTACTGGAAACCTTCTAGTCCAACTGCTTGGTACACAGCTGATATTGAATACAGGTGATGAAGCTGATACAGCTGATTATAGACAGTATTGTGAAAGTAGGGTGTATCACTGGATGTTCCACTACTCTACACCAATGCTTCTTGTACCAGGAAACCATGATCATGGTAGTAACTATTTTGAAGAATACTATGGAGATCGTGAATGGTACCGTGTAATTGATAACAAGATCCTTGTTACAGCAATATATACTGGCGATCAAGGCGTTCCATCAACAGAGTCTCTTAACTGGCTTAAAACCGTTTTAGAGACATACAAGAACCTGCCTGTAAAGATTGTTATGATGCATCACCCAGTATTCTATTTCCAGGGTGTTATAGAGGCATCTTATAATTCACCAATATTCACTGATCCACATACCGACCCTAACAGCCCCTTAAGCTACTACTGGGGTTCTGATATTGACAAAACTAGGCATTTCCTTAAAATGGTTGAGGACTACAATGTAACAATTGTTTTAGCAGGACATATTCATAGAGACCAGTATGTTAAATACGTATCAACACGTACTGGTACAACAACATACTTTATAACAACAACTACTATGGGTCAGAGTCGTCCAAACTATAATGGTATACAAATACTCGATCTGAGGAGTGATGGGAACTTTACATTCCCATATAAACCACCAACATTCTCTGGTTTTGAAAATGTTGATAGACAGAAGGTTAACAACTCTATACCAATAGACCCTAGTTGGTGGGCTGGATACTTCTATGGAACATTTAGTAAGAGTAATTATGCATACCACTTTACACTAATAAACCAGTTATATAAGAACTATACAGTTGATCAAAATATATCAAAACTAGTACTAATAGCTCTACCATGGGCTGGCGATCAGGTTGGTTTAGAGGTCATAGACTCTAATGGAACAGCATGTGTAGAACTAGTAGATTATATGATAATGGATAATATGCTATATGCTTTAATGAATATAACTTTGAATAAGAGAGACTACATAGATTTTATAATATACGCTCTAGAAGATACAAGGCCTCCAGAAGCTACATTAAAACTTATAATACCATCACCTCCTAAACTAAATAGATCTACAAAGATCTATGTAGACATAATTGATTATGAATGGGGTGTTAGAGATGTATATGGATACTTAATAGTAGGCAACAAGTCAACACCCTTAGACTATACTAGAACTGGAGATACATACATGTTTACTGTACTAGTAACTGGTAATGAAACAACTAATGCTACACTTAGAATCATAGCCTATGACCTAGCTGGTAATATGTTAGATAAAAACTTTACAATAACATTCTATACTCCAACACAATCAATACTGGTAGAGAACCCTGTAGTAGATGAAAATAGTGTTAAAGATATAGAGTACAATATATCACCACTACCAGATCTATACTCAATATTCACTCCAATACCTACAGAAGACGTTGGACCAGGTAAACCAGCAATACTGTATCCTGGAGAATACTATATGGTAACGTTTAAGACACCATTATCAGGTATAGTTGGAGCATATATTTCCGGAGTATTTATTGAAGATGATAGTCTAGTATATCGTGAATACGGGGTAGAAATATCTATAGAAGAACCAACAACTACAATAACAACACTCACTAATACAACAACATCTACACCTCCAGTAACAAGTCCAACAACAACGCCTACTACACCAGCTACAACAACTACACCAACAACCATGTTAACAACAACACCTACTACAACCACATCATCTACTATAACGCCAACAGAGACTACCACACCAACAACTACACCTACTACAAGCCCGCTAACACCTACTACAACACTGTCTACAAGTACATCTACAACACCATATTCAACGACTACATCAAAGACAACACTAACAGAGACTACAAAACCTCCTCCAGAAATAGGTACAATAGCTTTAATAGTAATAGTTTTAGCCGTTGCAATAATAGCTATTGCTATAATACTCTTAAAAAGATAGATACTGTTTTTCCTCCCCCCACTAACCTAGTAAGAGCTTATTTTATAGTTATCTTACTGGTAATACTCTAACATTCTCTCTACTAACGTATAGTGTTACTTCAGAACCAAGTGGTATGTCCAGTATATTAGGAATATATGCTATTAGAGACGTCTTACCAATCCTTACTCTAGCTTCAATCTTCTCACCAATAAACATTTGGAAATCAAGAACACCCTTTAATACATTAAACTCTTCTCTTTCAACAACAGGTTTTTCTAAGAGGACGGTCTCTGGACGTATAACGACAGCTACCTTCCCCTTTAAACCAGTCTCTATAGATACACCCTCTAACTCACAACTAAGTTCATCAACATATACTCTAACATATACATCCCTAGTCTCGACAACTTCTCCATAAAATATATTGCTTCTACCAATAAAGTCTGCTACAAAAAGTGATCTAGGGTAGAAGTATATCTCTCTAGGACTACCAATCTGAAGTATCCTACCCTCATTCATAATAGCAACACGATCACTAATACTCATAGCTTCAAGCTGGTCATGGGTGACATAGATAGTTGTAATACCAAGTCTCTTCTGAATACGCTTAATCTCTTCTCTCATTTCAACACGTAGTTTAGCATCAAGGTTGCTAAGAGGCTCGTCAAGCAGTAGTACACGTGGTTCAACAACAAGTGCTCTAGCCAGTGCTACACGTTGTTGTTGTCCACCACTAAGTTGTAGTGGATAACGGTTCTCCATACCCTCTAGTTTAACAAGTTCTAAAACCTCACGGACACGTCTCCTAATCTCATTCTCTGGTATCTTACGTATACGTAGTCCATAAGCTATGTTGTCATAAACTGTCATGTGAGGCCATAATGCATAGTTTTGGAATACCATAGCAGTACCTCTTTCATATGGTTTCTTAAAAGTAACATCCTCGTCGTCAAAATATACTCTACCCTCTTCTGGTACTTCAAAACCAGCTATAATACGTAGTGTTGTTGTTTTACCACAACCACTTGGTCCAAGGAGGGTGAAGAGTTCTCCATGTTCTATCTCTAAACTAGCATGGTCTACAGCTACTACTGCCCCATAAACCTTAGTCACATTCTCAAGCTTTACTCTAGTCATCTAAAAGCTACACCTGATTAAACGTTATCCATAGACTATATTATAAACTATAGGGATCATATTCCTATGAAAGCATACCTTTGCTTTAATACAAGTGTTACTATAGTTACTGCTATAAGCTGGAAAACTATTAGTAGGAAACCCATTGCAGCAACATACTGTATTCCTTCAGTAGTACCTCCTTTATAGATATTCATCATATACCATGTCATAGGTGCTTGTTCTGAATTAAAACTACCAATAGTGACACTAGTACTAACCTCTGTACTGATATAGATGAAGCCTATAAGAGCACCACTAACAATATTGGTTACAATCATGGGGAGGACTATGGAGGATAATACTTTAAAACGTCTAGCACCAAGATTTAACGCAGCCTCCTCTAGTGCTTCATGGACTTGCTGGAAACCAGCATAGATTGCACGGGCTACAAACGGTAGCTTTCGGATAGAGTATGCTATAATAAGTATAATCCATGCTTGGAAAACACCTGGTCCACCAGCAGGATCTAGTGGTGAAAACACTGGTTCTAGAAGTGTTCCTCGTGTCACTCGTGCTAGTTCTGAAAAGAAGAAGTAGTATCCTAGTGCTACAACTAGTCCAGGTATAGCTATTGGTATTGTAGCTAGTGTATCTAGTGTTGGTGTTACAAACTTTATACGTGTACGGCTTACAACGTATGCTGTTATAATAGCTATTATTATTGCTAGAAGTACAGCTGATAAAGCATATACTATAGTATTCCTAATATGCATAGGTACTTCACGTGCAAAAGCTGAACCACCAGTAAATATCTCTACAACATACTTTGGAGTAGCTTGTTCAGGCTGTATTGTAAAACCTCTTATAGACAATACATTGAAAGCCATAAGCACAACACCAATCTGGGGCATGGCTGTAAAGAGTATTAGTGGTAGTAGAAACAAGTATACTATCAAGTGTCCCTTCCATGAAAACCTCCTAATCCTTGGATTCCACCTCCCACCACGTGATATCATAGCATATGCTCTCATACCAACATAGCTGCGTATAGTGAGGAAGCCTACAACAGCTAGTCCAAGCAATACAATACCTAAAGCAGCAATTTCTGGAGTAACAACACCTGCTTCACCAATAAGTGAACTGAATATCTGGTAGCTCATAAGATTCCTTTCCTGAAACACTATAGGTGCTCCAAGATCCTCTAGACTAAATATAAATACAAGTATAGAGCCAGCAGCAATACCCGGTAGTGCTAATGGTAGTGTTACTGTAAAGAATAGCCTTAAACCCCTAGCTCCAAGATTCTCTGCTTGTTCCTCCATACTAGGGTCTATGTTTATGAAGCTAGAGTATGCATTGAGATAGACTATTGGATAGAAAGCCATGATCTGTGCAAGTGCTACACCAGCTAGACTAGTAAACATTATTCTAAAACCAAACAATGCTTGTGTAATCATTGATATAGGCCCATCTGGTCCAAATAATAACTTGATAACATAAGCGTTTACAAACGGTGTTATAAACAGTGGTACAGTAGCCAGTATACGGAAAAACGTTTTACCACGGAAATCATACCTAGCTAGTATAAATGCTACAATTACACCAAGTATTGTAGCTACTGACGCAACAACTGTAGCGTTTAATAACGAGTTTACTAGAATACCATAGTTTATACCAGTAATCTTAATAATAGGGCCTTTAGCTGTAGGCTGGACAGTCCATAGCCTATCAGCTGGTGTAAAGAATCTACGAACATACCTTGTTCTAGTAAATATGTAGTAGAAGTTACTATACCATGGCTCACCAGGCATTACCTTAAATGCATGGAGAAACATTAGTCCAACAGGTATTATTAGGAAGAGAGTTAGTACAGCAAGTGATACTATAATGAATACTATCATTAACGTATCTAGCTTAAATAATGCTGTAGTAACCCTCCTCTTAAAAGGTATCTTTAACCTATACCCTCTCCTCCTAACTCTTAAAAACGCTATCTTAGAACCTATATAGCCTATACCAGCAATTACTACAACTGGTAGTATAAAGAATAGGAAGTGTCTAGGAAAACCCGTTATACCAAGGAGAGCTATAAAGACTATGTATACAAAACCTATTATTGATACAAAACTCCATGAGAACGAGTATATGATCCTAGCTGGATCGAATCCTCTCTTTAAAAGCCATAAACACCATATAACTGCACCAACCCATAAGAAAACCTCTATATCAAGGTAGTCTTTTAGAGACAAACTATTATATAGTATAAATGATGATAGAGCTAGTATAAACCCTCCAAATAATAGATCGTTTATTGAAGGTATACGTTGGTTTAAAGACACTACAACCCCCACATAACCTATCCTGCAACCACTAAACCAGTTTATGTATGTTAAAAATAGTGAAAAACATATATTATAATTATCTACGCCGTGTAGTAATGATGTAGACTACTATAGCTACTATAAGTATGACTATAGCTACTACTGTATATAGACTCACTGGTGTACCAGCTTCAGTTGTAGCCGTTGGCGTTGTCTTTGTTGGAGAAGGTGTAGTAGTGGGGCTAGTTGTAGTTGTTGGTGTCGTAGTTGGTGTAGTAGTTGTAGTTGTTGCTTCTGTAGTTGTAGTTGTTGGTGTTATAGTCTCTGTTGTTGGTGTGGTTGTTGGTGTCGTGATTAGTGTTGGTGTGGTTGTGGTTTCCGTCGGACTTGTTGTTGGAGACGTAGTTGGGCTTGTTGTTGGTGTAGTAGTTGTAGTTGTTGCTTCTGTAGTTGTAGTTGTTGGTGTTGTTATTGTTGTTCTACCTTCTAGTATATCTATTAATAACTGGTATACGTACTCATACTTTGCTCTAGCAGCATCCTCCCATTTCCTCAATAGGTCATTTACTATTTCAGCTTGTGTCATATACTCATTGATATTTATTGCATAGTCTAGTGTAAATGTGACTGTATTACCTGTTAGTGGGTCTTCGAATTCAACTAGTTTACCGAGCTCGTCTACTAAATAGTTAAACGTATATTCATCAATCTCTCCATTAAGATATGCTTGAGCTACAGCAGCCCATGTCTGCTGTAGACTATCATGTGCATTAACAAGTGTTGCTTTAAAGTAGTACTGCATAGCACGTTCTGTACTAAGTGCTAGATCCTCGTCAAACTCTATAGCTCCACCAGTTGTAGCAGTCTGGTAGGCCTCCTCTAGATCAGGTCTTTGTTGTCCAGCTGATGTATCAAAAACTCTCTCATTAATAGGTAGTCTATTAATGTCGGTGTCAAGCCATAGTTGTTGTCCACCATACTCACTAAGAACCCATGCTACAAAAGCAGCTGCATGTACTGGATACCTTGTTTCAGCAAATACAGCTATTGGATCGGCATTAACTATGCTCTCACCCTCTGGTATGATGTATTCACATGCGGGGTTCTGATGCATAGCTGTATAGCCGTAGAAGTCTATCGTTATACCAGCTGCTACATCACCTAGTATAACAGCGTCTCGTACACCACTACTTGAGTCTAGTATTTTAGAGTTAGCAGCTAGTAGTGTAAGCACTTTCCAACCCTCCTCCCACCCATAGGCCTGTAGTATGATCTCATACATTCTTGTATTACTAGTACTCATCAACGGATCAGCTATAGCTACTAACGGTGTAGCTGGTAGGTAGCTAGCGTAGATCGGTTTAGTTAGATCAGACCATTTAGTAGGCTTTGGAACACCATACTCGTCAAGCATGTCGTGGTTAACAGTAATACCAAAACTACTAATAGCAGAGCCTATCCAGTGTGTAAAGTTGTTTTCATCAACCTTACGAGTAGGAGCACCAGCTATACGCTCCTGTATTTTAGAAGCTTCATATAGTATTGCTAGTGCTTCAGGATGCTGATCAGGGTCTAGAACCATTATATGGCCTAGTTCATCAATATAGTTGAATAGTGTAGGACCGCCGCCCCATCCAATATCAATTGGTTCACCACGTTCTATCCTACGCTCTATATAGTCCTTCCATAGCTCTGGACCAGCAGGTATAAAAACTAGATCAACGATGCCCAGTCTCTGTGCAACCTCACTTTCAAGGAAGACCTCTTTAGTCTTCTGTTGAATAGTTGCTTCATGTCTTGTTATAATTGTTAATGTAATACCTGTTTCATCAGTAAGGCTGTCTAGATAGTCTAGCCATGGAAATGGCTCATCTTCTGGACTCCAAGGCCATTCTTGGTTTATACTATAGTCTATTGCTGTGACTGGTGTAAGTGTGATTGCTATAAATAGGGCTATGGTTAGAGCTAATGATTTTTCAAACATCACATTATACCCCTCGTTCTATAAGGTAGTCTATAGTTGAATATATATGTATTGAGTAATGATTTTTTAAGAAAGTCTTTTATTAGTTAATGATGGTTATTACACAAACCTATAGATTTAAATTCTACTCAAATCTAAAGATTCCCATAGGTGTATACATTATGTCTAAGGTATCTCTACTAATGCTAACTCTTCTCATAATATCAATGCTTCCAGCACTCACTTCTCTATCACATGTAGAGGCTAGTGGTAAGACAGTAGGCACAGAGAATGCATTAGTTGTAGCAATAGATCTTGCTCATGGAGAAAACGATAAAGCAGTTGATGAAATAACTAGTGTTATAGACTTTGTTGAATGGAGGATTATAGATACAGCTATAACAAGTGATGTATTAGATGGTGTAAGTATACTATTGATTGGACAGCCTATGCAGGACTTCTCATCAGACGAGGTTCTTGCTATACTTGACTGGCTTGGACAAGGAGGTAAGGCTATATGGATTGCAAGTGATAGTGATTATGGTCAAGGACCTAGTTCACAAGCAACTGCTAACAACCTACTTGAAGCTATTGGTTCTAGACTAAGGATTGAGACAGCAGCTATATATGATGATGTACATAACTGTAAAGCGTTCTATAGAGTACTAGGACATATGGATCCAGACAATATACCGGGCTTGTTTACACATATACTATCAGAGAGTATTACAAGGCCAATACTATTCCATGGACCAACAGCCGTTATATGGGTTGATGATGCAGGTGTACCCCATGATCCATTGAATGAGACTTTTGATGGATTTATAAGAATTGCATGGAGCTATGATACAGCTTATGTAGGAGACAATAACCCGCCGCTAGGAATGCTTTATGAAGCAGGTATGGGCGGTAGGCCATTCCTATTTGTTGGAGCAGAATACTTTAATGATACACAAAACCTTATTGTAGCTAGTGGTGAGAGTCCTTATGGAGATTACATGCCTGGATGGACTGATGAATACTATGGTGTACCACTTGATGGCCCAAGGTATGTCTATAACATGATTAGATGGATGGCTAGCGTCATTGCTGGCTCGGAAGTTGGCTCGCCAGATATGAAGCTTGGTTCATTCTCTGATCCTGAGGGAGACGATAATGGGCCTGGAACATATGTATATCCAACAAATGCTGTATTTGTTGACGGCGTATTTGACCTAACTGGTTTTGAAGTATATGATACACCTGATAACAAGCTTGTGTTTAAAGTATATGTTAGAAACCTTAACGATAACCCGTGGAGTGGTCCAAACAACTTCTCACTCCAGTATGTACACATATACGTTCTTACTCCAATAGATGAACCAGTTAATACAACAACACTCGGTCTTAATGTAGAGGTTCCTCATGGATGGCATTTTGCACTACTACTAGCACCTGGTTGGGAGACACAGCCAGTACCTGTTGGACAGCGTTCAGCACTATACTATGCTAATGGTACAGCTATAGCACAGGATGATACATCGTTTATAGTATATGCTGATTGGGATGAGAACTCTATAACAGCGGTTATTAACGAGTCACTACTGCCGGGTGGACACAGAGCTGTTGAGTGGATATATGCTGTAGCACTAACTAGTTATGATGGATTTGGTCCTATGAGGGTTAGACCCGTACAACCGGGTGATCCTAGTGAGTGGGTTATAGGTGGTGGTGATGCACTAGCTATACTTGCTGGTGTTGAACCACGTGTTATGGATGTACTTGCTCCAACAGCTAGTGATCAGTATGCTATGCTTAATAGTTATGATACAGAGCTTGGTGAACCAGCATGTATTGTTGGATGGGGTATGGAGCTATTGTTTGTTAATTTAAGAGTTAGTGTTGAGGGTTATGAGAGTTATCCAGATGCTAAGGTCTACATATATGTTGGTGGTTCACTATTTAGAGTCTACAATACTACTTATCCAGAATTCAGTATACCATTATCTAACACTATATACTTATTTAATGTAACACCAGCTATTGGAGAGACTGTTGATGGGATGGGGCTGTATAAGTTTATGAATTGGAGTTTTGGAGAATTTGTAGTAACTGATCCAGTGTTAATGGTAGAGCTTGAAGGAAACCTTACTATAGACATGTTCTTTAAAGCAGTACCACTAACTGGTCCACTAACAGTTACAGAAACAGAGACAGCTACAGTGACTACAACAAGTGTATCAACAACTACAGAAGTTAGTGAGTCAACTGTTACAACAACAAGAGTTGAGACAACAACTACAACAAGTGCTATTACAGAGACAAGTGCTACAACAGAGACTACAACTGTTACAGAAGTATCAACACTAGCTACAACAGTTGAGACAACAGCATATGCTACGACAACAGCTGTACAACCAGACTATACAGCAGCTGGTATAGTAGGTATTGTAATGGTTATTATACTAGTACTAGTAGTGCTTATGATGAGAAGAAGGTAGTTTATTTAAACAAATTCATCATTTTTTAAACACGCAGCCCTTGTATTTAGAGGAAACATTATTTTCTACTCATAAACATAGCTTTCTAGAGGGAGACTAGAAGTGGTATCTGGTCTTATAAGAGATGCTATGATAGAGATTGTAGAGTTTGTACGTAAGACAATAGATATGATTAGTGATGAACAAGTAAGCAGGATGATCGATGTACTTATTGATGCGTACAATAGAGATGCTAGAATACTGGTCATGGGTGCTGGACGCACGGGCCTTGTAGGAAGAGGATTTGCTATGAGACTACTGCATCTAGGATATCGTGTAGCCATACTTGGAGACACTATTGTACCAAGGATTAGGGAGAAAGATATTGTTATAGCACTATCTGGTTCTGGAAGGACAAAGCTTATTGTGACGGCTGCTGAAGCAGCTAAAGCTGTTGGAGCATATGTTATAGCACTAACTAGTTTCCCAGACAGTCCACTAGCACAACTAGCTGACACTATAGTCGTTATACCCGGTCGTACAAAGATCGCTCGTGAAGAAGACTATTTTACAAGGCAGATACTTGGTATACATGAACCACTAGCTCCTCTAGGTACACTATTTGAGGATACACTAATGATCTTCCTTGATGGATTAATTGTAGAGCTTATGAAACGACTTGGTAAGACAGAAGAAGATATGAGGAGTGTTCACGCTAATATAGAGCTCTAAGGTTTAGTGTCCTAAACTAGCTAGTAGCTCTCTATAAGCATTAGCAAGTGATCTAAGTCTACTATACTCTCGATCAAAATCTTCTAAACCGATATCTCCACGTCCAAGCTTGCCCACAAGATCCTCAATAGACTTCTCAACTTCAGCAAGTCTAGCTTTAACAATAGATACAAGGTCTTCTCCACTAACAGCTCTAGCTTTCTCACTAACAACTTCTAGTGGAGTATACTCACCCTTTATAACACCATCCTCTATACGTAGTATACGGTTTGCACGAACAGCTATCCTTGGATCATGTGTTGATATAATAACAGTCTTACCATACTCACGTGACAAGCTGATAAGTAGAGATGTTATTTTAAGAGCGTTCTCTGAATCAAGTTCAGCAGTTGGTTCATCAGCTAGTATTAAAGGGGGATCATTGGCTAATGCAACAGCTATAGCAGCACGTTGTTGTTCACCACCACTAAGCTCTGATGGATGGTGATGGGCTCTTTCTTCAAGGCCAACCTGTCTTATAAGCCATAAGGCTCTCCTACGTCTAATACTTGGTTCAATACCTAGAGCTATCATTGGAAGCTCAATGTTTTCAAGAACAGTTAATACTGGGATAAGATTAAACGATTGAAAAACATAGCCTACCATACATAAACGGTATCTTTCAAGTTCTTTCTCACTAAGCTTATGTACATAAGTATCTCCTACAACAACAGAGCCTCCAGTAGGCTTATCAACACCACCAATAATATTCAATAGTGTTGTCTTACCACTACCACTAGGTCCCATGACAATAACCGCTTCACCAGCCTTTACATACATTGAGAGACCACGTAGTGCTTGTACTTCAACACTACGCCCAATCCTATAGATCTTTACTAGATTAGAAACCCTTACATTAACACCACTAGTACTAAACCCGTCAACAGGGATTTTCTTTTTAAACACTCTCCTTCTCTCCATAGAAACACCTCCTTATACACGGCTACTAAATAAGCTTAAGGTTTCACGTAAGACTCTCCTATGAGACAATATAATAACGACTATGTTTAGACAAATAATCAATACTATAGGAGCTAGTAGATAGAGTATTATAGATGGTGTAAAGAATATTCTAAACCCAGAACCATAGATTTCTCCAAAAACACGGTTACCTGGTAAATGAACCATAGTAACTATTGATGTAAAGAACATGTTTGACAAACCACTACCAAGAACTATGCCGAGCAGTATACCTGGTATAATACCTATTAATGTAATAGCTACTACTTCAGACAATGTAATCCTTAGTATAATGTTTGATGAAACACCCCTTACTCTAACTAATGCATAAGTGTAGAGGTCTTCATAGAGACTAGTGTATACAAGTATGAGTGACACAATAATAGCTATAGAGTATAGTATTAAACCAGTAGATATACTCTGGCTAAAACTAGCTTCAAGAAAGTCTTCTACATTATCAATTCTATAAACAACCTCTCTAGAACTATAGACAGTAAACCCATTGGATTCTAGGTAACATATACTATTCTCATCCAATTCATCACTAGTAAATACATAGGCTATTATAAATAGTCCTTGGTAACCGTTAGAAGAGCTATATATCATGTTATTTATTTTTATAAAGGATTCTATAGAACCCATGTCTAGTATAACACCTGGATCCATAAACATTACTGGTATGTCTCCAGAAACCATAAACGTTATACTAGTACTAAATAATCCAGAGAATACAGAAGTATATATTCCAGGTATCTTGCTTGTACATTCAACTATAGAGTATATTGATGGAAGGTTTCTAAGAGAAGCCTCTATATCTATCTTATAACCAGTATTTATAGACTCTACACTTGTATCATTTACTATTATAGAGTATATTGTATAATCTCCAATAACATTATAGCTGGATCCATTTGATACAAATAATGCTACACCACTTCTTAATTTATTAAAAACATCTCTAACATTACCACTAAACAAGAGTGTATCTGGTATGTTAAGTATTCTATAGTATTTACTAGAATCTATAAATAATACATAGTTTAATCTAAGCTCGTTTCCATCAACATATATTCTATAGGGTTTAAACCACATGCTATTTCTATAAACTCCATAATCCAGATCTAGTTTGTAAAGATTTCTTAAGCTATTAGAGGAGAATATAGGCCCTATAACCATTAAAGCTTGTGTAGACTCCTCTTTATCAACAACTCTATAAATATGTTCTAGCATACTATCTATAGCTTCTACACTATCCACTATAATAGGCTTAGCTATTACATAGTTTGAACCAGATACTACATACTTAAGTTCATTCATAGTATGTGATACAGATAGACTACTCAGTAACCCGCCTAGAAGTATGCTTAGTGAGAAACTAATAGATATGATAGCTAGTGTTATACGTGCTGGTTTTGTATAAAGTAGTTTTGATGTAAGACGTGAGTATTCTTGTGTAAATGGTTTAACAATGTATTCAATAACTTTAATAGTATATTTTGGATAGGCTATCAACAACTTAGCTATACCATATACAAGCAGTACTGGTCCTAGAAGAAGCGTTACTGGTTCAAGCATAAGAAGTATAACAGCTATTATAAGTACTGCTGGTGAACCACCATAATACATATAGATCTCATATGGGTCTATAAACCTCATAATACGGGCTATAAAGTATACTCCAAAAGCTATTGAAACCCATCCAGTCTTACCCATACCAGTCTTTAGTATAGCTAGTTCAGAGTATAGTAGTGGTTTAGTAAACTCTCTTGGAGGGATCTTCTCTATTACACTAAAGTTTCTCCATATAGATGTTGCTATTACACCAACTGTTATAGAAGCTACTATAAGTATGTTAAGAGGGTTAACAACTAGTGGTAGATACGTGTAGTACCCACTATAGTCTCCACCATAAACAATTATAGCTAGTAGTGGTCCTAGAAACAATCCTATAACAAAACCAGTTAGTCCAAGAACTATTGATGAAGCCATGAAATACTTCTTAACTCTAGCTAGTTGTAAACCACGTATCCTCATTAAAGCTATAGTCTTCCTCATTAAAGCTATTATTACAGGCGGTGTTTTCTCAGACACAATCCATACAATAACAATACTTGGTAGTGTACTGAAGAGTGCTGTAAATCTTGATACAGACTCATACGAAACCATGTTGTTAAATACTTCTGGAAGCTTGATCTCTTGTGGTGCAACTATAAGTCCCTGCTTGGTTATAATCTTATATACCCTATCCTCTATAGATACTGATCTTAGTATTGATAGAGACATACTAATACTGTAGACTACTGATCTAGGCTTATACTTTATGCTAATAAGTGATATACTATAATAACTACTCTGTCTTTCAAGAAATTCATGGATATATTTGTTAAAACTCTCAACATAACTTCTCAACTTTACCTCAATATCTGGTTCTGTTCTTGGAAACTCTATAGTATCTGGTAGTACATGTTTCATTGAATTAGCTGTCCATAAACTATACTCTACATAACTATCTAGAACATCTATAACATAGTCTGTCATATTAGAGGGTATTAGTAGAGCTATTTTCGAGATCTTCTTAAGATCATCGTAAAATGATAGTGTATCTATAGCCCAGCTAATACACTTATAACTATCAACTCCTATATAGTCAACTAAAGAATTCCTATCAACAACCTCTAGTTCAAGACTAGCTATTACTGCTTTAGACACACCTTCTAAGCGATAACTTGACAGAGGGAATAGTAGGTACGGTTTTCTAAACATTTTTGAAACAACTATGTATAGTGTAGTGTTATCATTATATAGATCTACTGTCTTATTACCTGCTTCTAATAACAGGCTCTTAGTAACAACTGTTTTAATAACAGTTGCTTCAACATCAAGTCTATCTACATAGCTAGCTATACTATTGTTTTCAATAATTCCAGTTAGAGGGTTATAGCTAGTAGTATTTGACCCAATATATAGGAGGCTATGGTACTCCATACCCTCTAAAACACGGTTTACAGAATTATTGATATACATCTGAACCATAACCATAGATGACGACAGTAGTAGTGTAACAGATAAACCAATAACAAGTAGTAACAACATAAGCCTAGAATATACGAATATTCTTAAACCACTAAACACAACTAAACCCCAGAGACGAGATAACACATTATACAGACTATTCTATAAACTAAGACACTTCTAGACCATAAATAAATCTAACCATATAGATCAGATAAAGCAATACAAATAAACCTTAGAATACAAAATAGTTAATGACCCCGCTGCCTCACACCCCCAGAGACCCCTATATGGGGGATGACTATGAAGAGGGTCGGTCCAGCGGGGTACATAGTTTTATGATCATTAGGTGATCAGTTTAGTATGAAGATTATTGTAGTTATAAGTGGTCTTCGTGATCTACTGGTATTTATCTTACTGCTTTCTTTAGTAGCTATTCTACCATTGGTTTTTGGCATCTTGATGCTATCTAGTCTTCCTTTCCTAGGTATCGTACTTATAGCTTCTAGTATAGTTCTTATATGGATTGTATTTGGTTATGTAGTTAAGACCCGTGTTAGATGGAGAGAAGCACGTTTCTATGCATCTTGTATAGCTGGTTTTAAGAGAAACCAGATACTATTAAGTAAAGAACTAGATCTAGTACCTGGATACATGATACTACATACTACTACATCATACTATAGAGGACAACGTTATGTAACTACTAGATCACTTTTTATGCCTATACCATGGTATAGTGGATACTATGGAGACAAGAGTGTTTTAGACTATAGTTTCTCATCTAAACAAGGATTCTTTATAGCAATGAATAAATCTGGTGAAGGATACGCTGTTTTACCAGTCTATTGTACTAAATCTAGAGATATATGTATTGCATTAATTAGTCCAGACCTAGAGATCGGTTTAGAGAAACAATGTGTTGAAGATTTTATAGAAGGTTATGGTGCTAAGGGATATGGTAGACTATGTATTAACTGGCCTTATATACATTGTGTATTAGGTATGGAGAAGACTAGTAAGAGAATACGTGGAGTCTATAGTGAACTAGTTGTTCATACACCAAATGATGTATGTGTAAGAATGAGGCTTTGTAGGAGTGATGAGGGTTTGTCTAGAGAGTGTAACAAGTTATTAACTCCAAGTGAACCAGTAGTAGTCATATTTGATCCAAGTAATGTAAATCTCTACAGTATTGTAGATAAGCTTAAGATGGGTAGAAATATTATTCTTGGAATACCAGTTGAGAGTATAGAGGCGTATTCCTTGATAGGATTTGATGTAAAGTTTGGTAAGAATATTGAGAAAAAGATTGATATGAGAGAGATAGGGTTTTAGAGATATTGACTAGACTACAAGTAGTTAGACCATTTGATCCATGGAAGGGGCCTTTATGTACTTGTCCACGTAAGTATAGTCTACACCCATATACTGGTTGTAGTCATTTCTGTCTATACTGTTACGCTACTGCTTATCTTGGTTTAAGAGAGAGTGTTCCTAAGAAGAATCTTGTTAAGAGGCTTAGGAGAGACCTTAGGTTTATTGATAAAAGTCTTGTTATAGAGCTTAGTACTAGTAGTGATCCATACCCACCAGTTGAGAGAAGGCTTGGTTTAACAAGGAGTGTTTTAAAAGTTTTAATGGAGTATGGGTTAAAGGTTTTAATAACAACTAAATCAAATATTGTCATACGTGACCTTGATCTCTTAAAGAGTATGATTGTAGCAGTAATGGTTACAATAACAACACTAGATAATGGATTAGCATCTAGAATAGAGCCTAATGCACCACCACCAATAGAGAGGATTAGAGCTATACAAGAGCTTTCAAGAAACGGTATACCTGTTGGACTAAGACTAGACCCGATCATACCTGGGCTTAACAACGATTCATATATGATCAGGGAGCTTATAGCTAGAGCATATGAAGCTGGTATAAAACATGTTGTTACATCAACATATAAGGTTAGGCCAGATAATTTCAAGAGAATGACGAGTGCATTCCCAGATCTAGAGGCTTACTGGAGAAGACTATACTATGTAGAAGGGGAGAAGATACATGGATACCGATACCTACCAAGGAGGTTGAGAGAGGAGTTGTTGAAACCAGTTGTAGAGACTGCAAAAGAGTATGGACTAACATATGCTACATGCCGTGAAGGACTAACATCAAGAGAATACTTTAACTCACCAAGTTGTGATGGAACACACTTAATAGGCCATAAGTGTAGGGTAAAAGAATACTTCTAGTTTTCCATAAAATACTATAAAAATATTATTAAGAGTATTTTGTAAGACTAAATAGTAGATGATGAAGCCTGTATCAACGTGATTAGTGAGCGATCTTCCCTGCGTCTGATAGTGGTATTTTCTTATTTTCCTCTATTCTATAGTGTTAGGTAGTCTGATTTAGTATTCTCTTAATCTTTATTGATAAACTAGGGTAGCCTCGTTAAAGAGCGAGGATGGCCTCTACCTTCCTCAATTCTCTAGTAATGGGGTCTACTTCTAAACCCAAGTTTTCAAGAGCTGTTAAGCCTAGTACTTCAGCATCACCTTCATTGCCAAATACTACTATACATGTAGCTTTTTCACCCATATACTCAATAACAGCTTCACCAATTTCTCTCTCAATAATTCTTCCCTCAATTGTCTTAAACCTTCTCTTACCAGTAGGCTCTACATAGATTTCTTTAAGTCTCTTAGCATTTATCCATGTATAAGTTGAGCCGGTGTCTATAAGTAGTCTAATGTTAATACACTTGCTAGTATCAATCTTATTACAAAGCTTTACTACAGCATGAGTATGGCCCAACTACATACACCATAATCTAGTAATCTAGATATAGAGTTTTTATATAATATGCTTACTCAAACAATACTCTAACATACAACTAGAACTTTAAAGAGGTTTAAAATCTAAACCTTTATGTCTACAACAACAATCTCTTGATCAACACCAATCCTTTTTGTAAAACTCCATGAACCTAGTCCACGGCTAACTACAATATATGTATTATTAACCTTATGGAACCCCTCATATAGCTTTGGAGGACACCCTCTTGGGAGATAAAGTGGTGCACCAAAAACCTTAACCTGCCCTCCATGACAATGTCCTGCAAAGACTACTCCATAGAAGCCTTCTTCACCTATTCTAAGAGCTAGAGATGGTTCATGGACGAGTGCTATAGATAAGTCATTTCTAGAACAATTACTTAGTAGAGATAGATCTGGTGAACCCCATAGGTAGTCGTCAAAACCTATAACCGTTATAGATACATTATTAACAACTACTTTTGTACAGTTATTTACAAGAAGTATAATACCGTATTTACTAAACAACTCTCTAACGCGATCCTCTGTACTAGCTTGAAGCTCCCAATTACCAATAACAGCATATACTGGTTTATCACCAACTCTACTATGTAGTTCTTTAACAAAATCTTCTAGAAAAACAAGATCATCCTGATCCTCAACATAGTCTCCAGTTAAAACTATTATATCTGGATTAAGTTCTACAACTTTATCAATAACATCTCTCTCAAAACCGCTAAAGCTCTTTAAATGAAGATCAGATAAGTGGACTATTCTCACCATACGCTCTCCTCCAAAATCAATAATGTAGTGTGTAATAACAAGCTTTGTAGAAAACATCATGTATAGAGTAATAGCTAAGACTATGGTTAAAGAAGCAAGTATAGCTAGTAAGATAAACAACTTCTTATGCACTTTAATAAACTCTACAAATTCCATACTATAACCCTCTCTTCTCCTCATCCTTTAAGGTAATAACCATGCTTTACTCATATAATTTACCTTACACATATAGTGTATGTCTGTAACAATAATACATGGGAGTTCTCCATAACTAGTTTACAATAGTATTGTCTTATATGCCGGTAGTTGGAGTTTAATTAATGGTTTTTCTTCAAATATGTTAAAGTATGTTATGTTGTGCTTAGTTAGTTCTTCTACTAGTCTAGACTCTAAACTAGGTTTTTGTATAGTCTATCTCTTTTGGTAATTCTTTTATAAATTCCTTAATAAGAGCTATATCTATGTTAAGCTTCTTTGACACGCTTTTCAATACTCTAGATAAGTGTTTACTTATAGAGTTTATCCACTTACTTAACCCAATACTCGTTATTGATATAAGTGAGCCAGGTGTTCCACCAGTATATTCTCTATATAGTTTATCTAATTCTATTTCTATAGACTTATTCTTTAATCTAAGTAGTTCTCTAGCAAACAATCTATAGCTATCAATATCTAGTTCTTCAACCAATAGTGTTTGTGAACTATAGCTTAGTAGAGAGGATAGTGTATCACTAAATAGGAACCATCCTTCACCAACACATATTATTACAGAAACTGGTTTACTGTGATAGCTATACAAGTATCTTCTTTATAAGAGATTCTAGAAAAGCCCGCATATGCTCTAAATACTGTGGTTCATCAATAACCCATAATACACCTTCAGCTCCAGCTTCTATAGCATATCTTATACCATACTCTACTAGTTTAAGCATGTAATCGGGTAATCCAAGAATGTTGTATACAGTCTTTATAAACTCTTTCTTAAAACTATATGGTCTTACACTAATAGTCTTACTAGCCATATACTCTCTTACATCAATATAGTATGAAATTCATCCACACTTCTCCATAGTCCAGGACATATACTTTACAGGTTCACTCTTACCAATATTTCTTGGACCCAATACGATAGTGTAGCAACCACTAGATATATAGTCCTTTAAAAACACTAACCTCACGTTCTCTATTATAGAATCTTGTACCAGCACTTGTTCTATAACTATCACTCACTCTACACTACACCTATGATAGTCAATAGAGTTTAATGGTTTATAAAATAGTGTCTGAATTAAAGTTTAAAGTAGAGTAGCCAAGCTTACTCTATGGAATGTGGTGTGTCTTGGCCTTAGAGAGCCTTAGGTCAGAAGTTGAACTTAAACTACTATATAGAGGTGAGGTTGTTCTTGACGAGTTTAGAGCTAGGCTTCTACTACTAATCGATCAGCTTGGCTCTATACTTGCTGCTTCAAAGTCTATGGGTATAACGTATAGCCGTGCATGGGAGTGTATTTCCCGTATTGAGAGAGTTGTTGGCGATAAGATTATAGAAGCTAGACGTGGAATACGTGGTGGTGCACGGTTAACAGATACTGGTAGAGAGCTACTCTATAAGTACCTAGATGAGTATCGTAGAATCTTTAATAGAGAGTTTGTTGTAGAGAAACAGGAGTTTTCTATATCAGGTCAAGTGCTAGTCTATAGCGGTAGCCATGATATACTTCTTGAAAAGCTCTTTGGAATACTGAGAGATCGCGGGGTAGCTATTGAAACATACTGGATTGGTTCATTAAAGGGTTTAGCATCAGTTGTTCTTGGAGAGACTGATCTAGCTGGTATACACCTCTATGACCCAGATACAAGTAGCTATAACATTAGTTATGTTAAGAAGTTCTCACATGGAACAGACATTGTATTGATAAGGGGGTATTTAAGAGAGCAGGGGTTTATAACATATAAGCTTATGAGTTATAGAGAGATTGTAGACGGTCTATTAAATGGATGGTTGAAACTAGTTAATAGAAATAGAGGTTCTGGAACAAGACTACTACTAGACCATATATTAAAGAGTGAGTTATCTAAACAAGGTAGTCTAGACAGAAAGTTAGAGGATATAGTTAGAGGGTATAATAGTGAAGTCTATACACACTTTGATGTAGCTATGAAGGTAGCCTCTAGAGAGGCTGATGTAGGAGTTGGGATAAGATGGGTTGCTGAAGCATATAAGCTATACTTTACACCAATAACTTGGGAGAAGTTTGACTTCATATTATTAAGAAATAGACTGGATAGAACATGTATAAAGGATTTCATTAAGATATTGAGAGAGGAGGTAGGGAATATTATAATAGACTTTAAAGGCTATAGATTAGATAAGCAAATAGGATGTATTATAGAGAGGATCTAATATACTATCTAACACCCGTGTTGTTGATTAGTTCTAAAAATCATATTACATACTAGGTTTATAATAAAAACAATTACTATACTATTATACTATTATTAAGTATATTTATCGGGTTTACGTTAGGCCTAGTATCTTCTTAACTTCATTTGTAGTGTTTTTACTAAGTATTTCATCTTTATCAAATATCTCTATATTTATATTATTTATCTTAAGAACATCCTCTTCAACATCAAAATCTAGAACTATGTTTATAATAGCTTCTTTAGGTATTTCAAAACGTTCTACAACGACACTGTATATCTTAGCATTAAGATCACTTATTTGTTCATTAATTTTCTTAGCACTAATCTTCTTTTCACGATACTGGTCTCGTAGTGCAGCATTAACTACACGTCTTAGCTTTATAGCATAACCACTTACACGGACCGGTCCTGTACGAACCTCTACCGTAGTATCACCCATTTAATAGTTTGTCTAAGGGAGAATATATTGTTTCTTATCTAGATAATATTGGTTAACTCTATAATCCCTTCTCTAATCATAGCTATAGCATATGCTGCTAGGAGTATAGACATGATCTTACTGAGAACTATACTACCGTATCTACCCAGTAGATTGAGAAGTCTACCTCCAAGCTCTAGTAGTATCCAAGCAATAAACATGTTAGTTAGGAGACTATATAGTGTGACTAAGAATCCTATGGAATACTTAAGATAGATAATAACAGTTATAGCACCTGGTCCTGCAAGTAATGGAGTAGCAAGTGGTACAACAGCTATCTCCTCACCACTAATCTCTTCAGCAACACTATGTCCGAGCAATCCTAGAACAGCATAGATAAACAATATAACACCACCAGCAATACGGAAGTCATTAACAGTTATACCTAGGTATTTTAGAATAAGATCGCCTACTAGTAGGAATAAGAAGAGTATAAGACTAGCAACAATTATGCTTAAACGTATAGTTCTAGCTCTCCTAACACAATCCATCTCCTTGGTAAAGTAGTAAAATAATGGAGCATTGCCAATAGCGTCTAAAACAACAAACAACATAAGCAATGCATAAACATACTCATTAAACCATGGACTCATACCATAATCCCATACAGCTCTCCTTAGAAAACTTTGTAGAAGTAATGGTATTTAAGAAATACTATAGTATTGTAGAGAATGCTTAGTTAAGTAGAGTATATAACACTTAGAAATGATATAACTAGAATAGAGTACTAGAATAGAGTGGATCTAGGGGATTATAGGATGAAACGTGTTGGATACATTAAGCCTTTAAGGCTAGTTGCTAAGAAACGTGTTGAATATATTAAGCCTTTGAGAATGGTGTCTAGAAGTGGGTGTGAGAGTAAGAGTTAGAATAGTTTATAGAGATAGGAATGTTGAGGTAACAGCACTTATCAATACTGGTTATGAAACAGATGTACCAGAGATAATGATTCCTCTAAATATTGCCAAGGATCTAGGTTTATGGCCTCATCTTCCCCGTGAAACAGTTATTGAAACATATAGAACAGCTTCTGGAATTATGAATGTGTATAGAGTTAGGGGAGGTAGCGTTTACCTTATAGTTGGTGAGAGCCTCCATGGACCCATAGATACATATATTGTTGTATCAGAATATGTTGATGAACCACTTATAAGTGACCAGTTAACTAGTCGCTTAGGTATAATGATTATTGATCCAGCTAGGGGTTTATGGAGGTTACGCTAGCCACTCTTTGGCTCTCTATGTATACCCTTATACCTATGTAGTTCTTCTACAAGGTGATCCACTGTATTAACAATGATCTCTAGTGCTTGTTCTACAGCCTTGGGTGAACCAGGTGTTGTATATACTATGGAGTCTCCAACTATATAGGCTTCAGCACGTGTATAGACTGATTTATAGCCTTCTCTCTGGTAAGTAAGTAGTCTAAACAGTTCTCCATAACCGGGTATATGCCTCCATGAAAGCTCTTTAACAACATCAACACTTATATCACGTGGACTAACACCAGTACCTCCAACTACAACTACTACATCACACTCTCTAACAGCTTCCAATAACACACGATGTATTTCACGATAACTATTGGGTACAACATAGTGTCTTCTAACACTATATCCCTTCTCTATAAGAAGTTCTTGAGCAAGTCTACCAGAAACATCCTCTCTAATACCTTCATAAACACTATCACTGACAACAACTATACAGAAGCAAGTTTTGCACATAGAGGGTTCACCAAGGAAAGATAGAGTTTAAGAGTTATAAAAAATAGTTTGGGTTAGATAATATGCTATCCGTCTATGTAAGTGTTGGAGAAGCTAGAATTTGTGAGCATAATAGAGGAATCAGTAACTTAAGTGTAAACGTTATACTTACATTATCTAAGATCTCTTATATAGGTACTCTACACATATTCTAGCAAGTTCTGGATTAGCAGTTAAACTAGCTGCAATAAGACACATACCATACTCATTGCCATGGTAGATACGTCTACCATTACCATCATTACTTCTTCTAAGCTTCCTAATAGCCTCACTTATACACCTTACTCGACGAGCTATACGCATACCAGTACACCTCCATTACCACATATCTCTTAACCTAAACCGTGTATATATAGCTATATAAACTTTACTATATATATGTAGATTAGAGAAGCCCATACATATTCTTTCCATACCTATATATACTAGTATGTACTTTATCTCTTGGAACACTATATGAAGTATCAAAACAATATATAGATAGTTAACACTATAGATCTGAAGAACTATTTATGTACACGAGTTATCATTAACTAGCTATATTATTACTGTAAGCTTTCTTCTAATAAGCTCTAATTCATAGTATCTTGGCTCAACCTCGCTCATTCTATGTTTTCTAACACCAATATATCTCTTAATCATACTATCCTTCCTTGTAACTAGTAACTCTACTATACAGTCAGCTATAGTACTAACCCATGTAATACTAGGTACTTTGTCTTCCCCATGGAATGCCATAGAGAACACTATAGTTGAACCCTTAGACTTACAGTAGTATACAAGATCTCTTATATACCTATGAAATATATCTCCAAACTCCTTCCATAGAGAATGCAGTCCATCAATAATAACTATAGAGTTTTCACTACAAATAATGTTTCTCATAATAACTCCAAAGAATGAGTTAATAGTTATTGTACGTGGATTAATAGATCTGATGAATAGCTTCTTATCAACAAGTTCTTCTGGACGATATCCTAGAAACTTTATAGTCTCAACAAGTTGTTGACACGGTTCTTCAAAAGATACAAAGTATACATCATAACCTCTACTAGCCCAGTTACAAGCAAGTGTTACAAGAAGCATAGTCTTACCAGAACCTGGATGACCAGTTATGAGAACTGAAGTACCCTTTATAAAACCTCCATTAAGCAGTTTATCCAACCCCTCAATATATGTTGGTAAACGATCCTCCATAGAAACTCTTGATAAAAGCTCTTCTATAACACCATGTGGGAACAACTGTATACCCTTGTCAACACCAATATCAACTTCAAACACTACTCTACCAACAGGTCTACCACGCATCTTAACAATCTCTAGGAAACGCCGTGGAGCACCCATACCAGGTACTTCCATGTCTAAACGGATAACAGAGTCTGCTAATCCCTCAAGAACACGTGTATATGTATCCTCAAGTATACCTCCATAAACTAGTATGACTATAGCTTTATTACTAGCTAATACATTCTTTAACAAAGTCCTCCATGAAAAAACATCAGATAGTGATTCGCCAGCTATAAACGGATCTATAGGATCTATAACAGCTATTCTAGAACCAGTATCTCTTAAATAATCACTTAAAGTAGTTGTAAGACCATACAACACCTCTTCTTTAGGAATACTAGCTGTCTCTATAAAGTTAAACAATCCCTTACCCTCTAAATCTCTAAAGTCCATTCTAAGATTAGCCATATTATCCATAAACTCCTCTTTAGACTCAGCCATACTAATCCATAGAATAGGTATAGAACACTTAACCATATTCTCATAAACCATTCTAGCTACAAGAATACTCTTACCGGTACCTGGCGATCCTTCAACAAGAACAATGTTTCCTGCTGGAAAACCCGTTATAACATCATCAAGCTCTTTTATACCAGTATGAATGATCTCTTGAATATCTTGTCTTTCTTCCATAGCCAACTCCTTATCTAGATGTTATAGTACAAATCTTTAATATACACCCCTAGAATTTATAAACATATTTAATTAAATGTTTATAAATTCTAGGGGTGTATATTAAAGATTTGTACTATAACATCTAGAT
>CAYZRH010000020.1:8042-32751 GCA_964480805.1 uncultured Desulfurococcaceae archaeon | reverse complement strand
ATATGTAACTGTTGAAAACTATACAGTATCTAAGAAACTATACGTATTAAAGGATACTAAGCCGCCGGAACTAGTAGTATACGATCCATTTGAAGGACAGGTAGTTATTGGTCATGTACTAAATACTTCTTTCTATGTTTTCGATGAATACCTTGATCGCATATACATAGCTTTAATGGATCAGATGAACAATACATTCTATCAAACATCTTTTAAAATAGCTTCTGGTAATCACACACTATCGATCCCGCTCCATGGAGTGCCTAATGGTACATATTACCTAGTATTTAGAGTATCTGATTTAGTTGGACATAGAGCAGTTGTTTATAGGAGTATAGTTGTTCAAATACCTATTCCAAATGTAAGGATCGAGCTATCCCCCGATCTATCTGGAGAGAACCTTTTAGAAAGTGGTGAAACAATTATTATTAGAGCATATAATGCTACAATACTATATGTTGTAATAGAGTCTATAGATGATGATGATGCCAATATTAAAAGAGCATATTATAACGAGTCTTTATCTGAACCAGTTTCTCTAGAGATCTATTTAGACCCTAATGTATTTAGTGATGGATGGTATAAACTAATAATCAATACTGGTATCCGTATTTGTTCAGGTGACTACTGTGTTATAAGTATTGGAGAAACTGCTACATACAAGTTTGTTATTGATAGTATTGCCCCAATAATTTTTATAGAGAGACCTACTCCATGGAAGACTGGTCTCTACCAAATACCCCTTAGTGGCCACGTAGGGTTGTTAGACATTAACGTGATTAATACAAAGTATGTATCAATAGATAACAATACATTATATATACACAATCTAAGCTTTAGAGTTGTTGATGTGACCCCAGGTGTATTAACAGTATCTCTATCAATAAGTCTACTACGTCTGCAAGGGTGTGTATTGCATAAACTTTCTGAAAAAGTGACTAAGGTTTTTACTAAGGAATACTGTTATGAGCCAGTTAATAGCATAGTCTCTGCACTAGCTCATGGAGGAGGCTATGTTATACACATAGATAGTATACCGATAACTATATCTAATGTAAGAGTGTCTTTAGAGGACCTATTAGTCCATATTATACTCCAAATAAGAGTCTCTGATAGCCTCAACCACACATATGTATTTGGCCCCATATATCTAGACCTAGATCTTATGAAGCCCCGTATAGAATGGGTTAGTGAACTGTATAGATACTATAACGTATCATGTATTGATATAGGTTTTAGAGTTTATGATGTACTATACCCTGTTGATGTAATGGTTTATATAAATGGTAGTGGAGAATCCTATAGAGTTAATAGTTGTAGTGAGGAGGTTGAACTAGTTAAACACTTAGTTGATGGAATCTATAATTTTACACTAGTACTAGTGGATCCGTCGTCAAATGTTTATAGAGAGGAATACATGGTCTATATAGATACAACTCCTCCAGAACTAGACGTAGAATATAATGTATCGTCTAATGGCAGGATCTATATAGTTGTACACGGCTCTGATAATCTTATAGGACTACTCTATTTTGAGGTAATTGTTAATGATACGAGAAAGCTCTATTCTATAGACTATCTAGGGAAGCCTCTGGAGTTGGAGTGTGGTAGTATGTGTAGAGTTGTAGTAGGAATATATGATCTACTGGGTAACTCTAGAGAGGAGAGTATGGTTATAGAGACTGGTGTAATACCACCTACAAACTATACAGGTACAGTAAACTATACATCACCCTATAGCTGGACTTCGGGATCTAGTACAACAGCTTTACTATTACTAGCTATAGTATCTATAACTCTCATAGTTATAGTAGCTATTATGTATAGAAGGAGGAGAAATAGATAGTTCTTAACATAGTTTAAGGTATTAATAAACAATATTAACTACTATACACAATACTAGCTCTATACATAGACTTATTGCTGAAACCTAGAGGTGATGATAGAGTGGTGGTTATAGGGCCTAGCCTACTTAAAGAATTTACTAAGAACAATCCATGGCTTAGGAAAGCATATGAGGTAATAGCTAGTGATATAGAAGTTAGAGAGTTATGGTTTATGAGTAATGTAATGGCTGTTAAGAGGCTTAAATACAATGACCATGGACCTGTCCATGCTGAAATTGCTGCTGGTGCTGCTCTCCAGTTATATAAGCAACTTCTAGACTATGGTGTTGAGTCCAGCCTTATTGCTGACGGTGTTATAAGTGACCGTGGGGTTGCATGGCTTATCCCATTATATGGTGGGTTACTACATGATATTGGTAACTCAATACACCGTGATCTACATGAAAAGCTCGGAGCACTACTTGCTAAACCTATACTAGACCGTGTTCTTAGAGAGCTTATTGATGACCCTGCTATACTTGTTAGAGTTAGACAAGAGATTATGCATAGTATCCACTGTACAGCATATGATACTCCATGTCTAACTGTTGAAGCTGGGTGTGTAAGTGTTGGAGATGGGTTGGATATGGCTGAGGGGAGGGCCCGTGTACCCTATAGGCTTGGTCAAGTGAACATACATAGTGTTTCAGCATTATCTATTAAACGTGTAGAAGTTGTTGATGGCGATAAGACACCTATAAGGATTAATGTCTATATGGATGAACTTGCCGGTGTATTCCAGGTTGATGAGGTTCTTATGCCTAAGCTTGAGAAGACTCCGTTGAGAGACTTTATTGAAATAGCTGTTATTGTTGGTGAGCGTGAGCTTAAGACATATAGTCCTAGAAGGTAGTGTTAATGAGTATGTGGGGGGTTTATGGTATGGTTGGGGAAGAGATAGTTCTTGGCCATACAAGTAGGGTTGTGTATGCTAGGTTGCCTGACGGCTCTAAGGCTTTTATTAGATACCTTGTTGAGGGTGATAGAGTTAGGGTTCTTGAGACATATACTCCTCCTAAACACCGTGGTAAGGGTGTTGCTAAGTTGATGATGGATTATTTGGTAAGACTTGTTGTTGAGAAGGGGTTGTATGTAGAGCCTGTATGTAGTTATGCTGTATACTATTTTATTAAAAATCCTGATAAAAGAGACCTACTTGTTCCAGAGCTTAGAGAGTCTGATCTTGAGGAGTTGTTTAGAGAGAGACTAGCTATTGAACGTAGAGGGAAATAGTTTTTCTAACCCATTGTAGTGTATAATAGTGTATTGGTGGCTATGAAGTTGAGTAGTGATAGAGAGCTTGAGAGTCTACTAGATAGGGTTGCTAAGAAGATCTTGGAGAAGAAAGAGGGGGAACAAATACTCTATAGAACTAAAATTGTCGGTGTAGATAGTCCTCATGGAATATACCGTTATAACCGTAGTACACGTGAGTGGGTTATGTATGAACGTGATGGAGAGTGCTTTAAACCATATAGTGATGGATATTATGTAATATACTTTGACAACACTAAGTGTCCAGCATGCCGTATCTACGACCTATTCTGGTACCCATTTGTAGAAACTATTGGTAGAAACCTTGGTAATGTAGAGTTCATAATTATACTATGTGAGTGGTTTGCACGTAAGTGTGAATCAAAAGCTGCTAGTAACTCCTTTAAGAAATTCGAGATCATTGCATCGCCAACAACAGTGCTCCTAGAAGCTAGAAATGGAGAAATTACTAGACAAGAAATGCTACGTGGTATTAAGAAAATTGATGAGTTATTGAAGAGTATTCTACAGTTTACTGGTATAAAGATTGAATAAATTGGTGGTGAATGCGTCCCCGACTAGATCATCCCCTTAACTCGGAGAATTCTCCGGCGTCTCTAGTCGTTAAATATTTTATTGTAGTTCTGGTTTAAATAGTTGTTTTGTAGACTCTTCTCTACATATTCATGTATAGTGTTATCTTCTAAGAGTTTATCTTTGTAGAATAGTATAGGTGTTATATTGGGTGTAGTGTGTATGAGTAGTGAGGGTGTTGAGAAGTTTCTTAAAGCTTTAGCTCATCCAGTACGTAGGACTATTATTAGAGCTCTTGCTGAAAAGGGTAGGCTTAGCTATACAGAGCTTATGAGGCTTACTGGTGTAGAGGATAGTGGTACATTTGCTTTCCATATAAAGGTTTTACAAGGGCTTATTGAGAAGGATGGTGAGACAGGTGATTATCGTTTAACAAGTGATGGATGGAGAGCTTATAGAGTATTAGAAATCCTTACTGGCAGGGAGGAGGAGTTTAAGGAGAAGGCTGTTGAAGAGCCTAGTGGGGAGAAGGAGGTTGTTGTAGTACAAGATAGGATATCTTTTACATTATCAAAGAGTCTTGCTGAAAAGCTTAGGAGAGAGGGTAAGAGGATCCTTATACGTGATGTAGTTGTTGTAGATATTGAAGATATGCCTGAAGATCTTCTTGATGAAGTTCTAGAAGGTATATATGATGTATTATCTATAAGGGTTTCAAAAGATCTACAGCATATAGTTGAGCTTAAGAGTCATGATGTATTATCAGTAGGTGGTTCAACAGGCTTTATTGGAGGTATTGTAAAGGGTATTGTAGAGGGAGTTGTTAAAGCTGCTTCAATAGCTTCATCACTAAAGGGTGAGAAGAATATACATGCTGTAAGGAGTGTTGAGGTTAAGGAGAAACCGTATAGCTTAGACATTTCTAGTGATGCATCAAGTATGTCTATAGAGAGTGGTGGAGAAGACCTTCTTGTTGTTGAGGGAGATTTCTATAGACAGGAGGACCTAGATCTAAAGGTTAGAGATGGAGGAGTCTATGTAGCAGTTGATGAAGGCAATTGTGTCACTAGAGTACCTAGTGGTTTAGAGAGACTTTCTATAGACTCTGATGCATCAGCTATTAAAGTATACTTAGATAGTGTAGATGACCTTATAATGAGAATGGATGCTTCATCACTAATAGTTAGTTTGAGTAAACAAGGTGTTTCAAGGATTAAACTAGATGGTGAAAGCTCTTCAATAGATCTAAGTGTGAGCTATGTAGAGTATGAGGGCGAGTCATTTATAGAACTAGATCTTGACACATCTAGTCTAAAGCTATTAATCAATATTCCAGAGAAGACAGCTATTGATGCCAAGATTATTGAAGGTTATGGAGTTATAGAAGTAAACGGTTTATCAGTACAACATTATAGAGATAAAGGTTATGAAGAAGCTAGTTCAAAACTATGTATAAGAGTGAGGAATAGTTCTGGAGCATCAAAGATCTATGTAAATAGGAAATGTGTTGGCCAAGCTAGTCCATGACTATGGTTTAAGAAAATCTTAAGTAAATGTTTTTAATACGAGTAACGTTATATAGAAGACTTATAAATAAGGCTAGGTGTTTTAGAGAGTTGTTAAATACTACAGTACTTTTTCTAGCATGGAGGTTTATTTCTAGGAGGAAGCGTGTAACAATTGTTATAGCATTTATTATTGCTGGTGCATGTTCTATCTACGTTTTTAGTGACTGTTTTGTTAAAGGTCTTACTAAGTCTATACTAACACATACTCTCGGTCTCTCAATACCCTATATACAGATCGAGGGTTCTAATGGATATATTATAGACTACACAGTTATTACAGACTATTTGTCTAGTCTAGATGAAGTCCTATCCTATTCTGTTAGAGTATATAGCTATGAATTCATAGACCTTGGCAATGGAAGCTACTTAGTTGCTAACATATGGGGTGTTGATAGAGTACTTGAAGAAGACTATATAGGTTTTAGTAAATATGTTAGTGGATCTAGTAGTCTTGGTAATGATAGTGTTATTGTTGGCATAGATTTTGCTAAAAAGATTGGTGTAGGGGTTGGTGATAGAGTATATATTGTATTTCCAAATGGAGCTACATACTCTTATAGAGTAGTTGGTTTACTTAACACTGGTGTATCTAGTATTGATGAAGCATCAATTATACTAGGTATTAGTGTTTTGAGAAATGTTCTTGGATTAAATGAGAGTATGTGTAGTGTTATAGTTGTTAAGACAGTTGATCCAGAGAGTGTTGATAAGACTGTCTCCTCTATAAATAATTTTCTTAGAGAGAAGGGTTTTTATGATAGAGTTAGAGCTCGTTCTTGGAAGGAGCTTGGTAAGAACCTTCTAGACCTTATTGAGGTTGATAAGAAGTTTATGTTTATCCTTGTATCTGTTATAGCCGTTCTTATAGGTCTTGGCATAGTTAATGTAATGGTTCTTGTTGTTGAGTCTATGAAGAGACAGATTGGTGTTTTAAAAGCTATTGGCATGGGTTCACATAATATATTCCTTCTATTCATAGTTATAGGCTTCATATACGGTGTTATAGGCTATGCTATAGGGTCTGTTATAGGATTGCTTACTCTTGAGACTACTGGTTCTATACCAGTACGTATTGGTAGTGAACTCTATACCATAACACCAGTTTATACAGTAACAACCTTCACTAACGCCTTCACATACATAACAGCTATATCAGTAATATCATGTAGTGTGTCAGCTTATCGTGCCTCAATATACAAGCCTGTAGAGGTTATGAGGTTTGGCTGACAAAGTTGTTGAACTTAGAGGTGTATGGAAGATCTATAGGCTTGGTAAAGTAGAAGTACCTGCTCTACGTGGTGTAGATCTGGATGTATACCATGGAGAATCAGTAACTATCATGGGTCCTAGTGGTAGTGGTAAGACAACACTATTGAATATTATAGCTACTATTGACAAGCCTAGTCGTGGTAGAGTTGTTGTATGCAGTGTTGATGTAACTAGTTTGCCAGAGAAGAAGCTGTCTAGGTTTAGACTTGAGAATATTGGTATAGTGTTCCAGTTCTACAACCTATTACCAGAACTTAATGCACTGGAAAACGTTGCACTATCACTAATGCTTCTTGGACTGCCAAAGTCTAGAGCCTATTCTAAGGCTATGGAGCTACTTGAGAGAGTTGGTTTAAAGAATAGAGCAAGACATAGGCCTAGCGAACTTAGTGGTGGTGAACAACAACGTGTAGCTATAGCTCGTGCACTAGCTAACAATCCTAAACTAATACTAGCTGATGAGCCTACTGGAAACCTTGACCTAGATTCTAAGATAAACGTTTTAGAAGTGTTTAGAGAAGTTAATAGAGATAATGGGGTTACAATAATTATTGTAACTCACGACACACTCGTCACAAAATATACACAGAAAACACTACACCTTATAGACGGCATATTAAAGTACTAGGATCAACCATTATAGACGTATAGTACTCTTATAGAAATTAATTAAGAAAAATAATAGATGAGCCTATCAGTAGATCATTATAATAATTCTTAGAACTCAATATATCATTCATCATATATGCTTGTTAAATAGTTTATCATAATATTTATTAATATGGTATACCACTAGGTATACCTAGTGGTATACGATGAGTGTTGTTAGTTTTAAGGTTAAGAAAGAGGTTAAGGAGAAGATGGAGAAGTATAAGGATAGAATTAATTGGGCTGAAGAGCTTAGGAGATTTGTTGAAGAAAAAATTAGGATGATAGAAGCTAGAGAGAATATGGAGAGAGTTATTAAAGAGCTTAAAAGTATTAAAGCAAGTGTTCCAGCAGGCTTTTCTAAAGCTTCTGTGAGGGAGGATCGTGATAGTAGTTGATGCATCTGCTCTTTCAGCATTTATACTTAAAGAACCAGGTTGGGAGAGGCTGGCTCCTTACCTAATAGACTCTATATCAGTAGATCATGTTGTTAAAGAAGTTGTTAATACTATATGGAAAGCATGTAAGGTTAGGAAGTATATAAGTGTAGATGATGCTCTAAGGTTTTATGAGGTCTTGAATTTACTAATTGATAAGAACATATTGTTAGAGCCTGAAAACGAGTATATGAAAACCTCTCTAGAAATAGCTTTAAACTATAATATAACAGTCTATGATGCACTATACATAGCTTTAGCAGTAGAAAAGAACCTACCTATACTAACACTAGATAAGAAACAATCAAGAGTAGCTAAAGATCTAGGTATAAGGGTATTTAGCGGTTTCTAGAGTAAAAGGTTTTTATGGGTTTGTGTAGGTACTTTTGTTGGGAAGTATCTCTTAGATGTGTCCCCTATGCTGTTGGGGATGAAGAGTGCTCACGACCTCCACGAAGGAGTGGCTTGTAGCCACAATGAAGCATAGAGTAGAGACACAACCCATCCTACTGAGACCACCAATAACCTAAGACGGGAAACGGTGATAACTATTAAGTAGACATATCATAGACGTATCTAATACAGTATCTATAGCTTATGTTATTATCTTAAATCTGACAAGTATATTTCTACTAAGACTAGATATGAAGCAATTAAAAACAGAGATGCTTGATAAATATAGTCTATTTGAGCTGTCTTCTACTGAAAGCCAGTCTTTTATGTAACTAGAACATTGTCTTAACATGTTTGCTGGAAATACCTTAAGAGACCGTATTTCCTACTATGATTGGCTCGTTCTCTAGTTTTCCTAGTCCTTATTGGTAATAGTTTCTCCAACTCTGTTTTTGATATTTGTGTATTTCCAGTCAAAACCTTAACTATGTTCTGGGTCTCTCTACTATTTAGCTGGTTTACTATCTCCTCTAATTCCTCTATTGTAGCATCTTTAGGTGGATATATTACGTTTACATGGTTTTCTGCTACAAAGACTGTGTTAGGAGGAACTAGTGCGGCTTCTAACACTGCTTTCTTTGGATGGCCAACTACTCTTGTCACAACTATTGCTGGTCCTTTATCAGCTTTCTTTATAGGCCATTTAATGTATTGTGGTTTCCTATTATTGTTTAGAACTAGCTCTCCACCTTTAACGTTGTGAGACCATATTAGCAGTATTCCTTCTCTTGGGTTGTTTGTAAGTTTGTCTTTATGTTGATTCCATACAACTCTGCCTGTCATAACCTTGTATCCTAGCTCTTTTAGAGTAGTAGCTTTTTCAAATACTCTTCTTAGATACATGTATTCTTCAGAAAATATCATGATACCCTTGTACTTGAATACGTATCTCCCAGTATTAGGTATCTTCCTTAACACTAGTAGTTGGAATGTATGGTTTACAGTATAACCTGGATCTCTAAATACGTATGGATCATCTATCACTTTAAGATAAACTATATCACTATGTTTAACAATATACTCTCTAAGCTTCTTAAAATAAGCTCCATTATTTAGTGAAGAAGATACTACATAAGCTAGGTAGCCTCCATGTTTTAAAAGCCTTAAACCTAAGTAGATAAATAAAGAATATATGTTTACTCTACCCCAAATAACTTCTCTAAACCTAGACCTAATATAGCTAGCTGGTTTAAACTCAAAATATGGTGGATTACCAATAACTACATCAAACTCTTCATTAAAAGGCTTAGTCAAGCTATCAATAACCTCTATATGAGCTTCAGGTACAACTTTTTCAGCAATACTAGCTAACTCTGGATCAATCTCCCAACAATACAACTCTGGATCTATAAAATACTTCTTAGCTGATAACAAGAACTCTCCAGTACCACAAGCTGGGTCGAGGACCTTAGGCTTATGGAGTCTAGGTAGTCTACTTAAAAGCTCTTCACGTAAGCTCTTAGGAGTAAAGAACTGTCCTAGTCTAGCTCGTTTTATAGAGTCTGCTTTCACAATATACTTAATAGTTTCTAGATGAAACTCTCTTATATACTTGTAATAGCTTGTTCTATTCACTTTAAACTCCTCTTTACCGATACTCTTCTAAACTCCACTTGATCCTTATGACCACTACTACTAATTGAGGTAACCTTATTCTCTAAACAACCCTGCATCTTTTTCTAGATAATTCTGTATCTACCATACCTATTTAACTACTTTATTTAATAAATGATCTATTTAAAGCATTCACTTCTTTAGATTATTTCTAACACCTAATTATATAGATATCCATAGATGATTTCTATGTTATGGTTGAATAGTTCTTTCTATTCATAAATATTTATTTAATTTACACATTATTATGAACACTATGTAGGAGAGCTTTAGCTAGCTTGTTATAGACTTGGTGGTTGCTATGGCTAGATCTAGGTATTTAGCTTTAGCTGTGGTCCTTCTATTACTAGTGGTGCAGAGGGGCTGTCTATGTTTAGGTAATGACTATAGTGTAAGGGGTGTTGTGTATATTCTTCCTAGTTGGTATTGTAGTAGTTATTGGAGGGACACCTATGGTGATCGTATATACTTCTATGTCTATGGTAATGTTAGTGAGTGTATTGATGGTATAGAATATGATTTCAACATGATCTCTCAAGCATATAATCTAGTGGTAATAGTTATACCAGCTGATGACACTAATCTATACTTCTATAACCTAGCATCTATGGACTCCATAGCTGGTAAGTATGGTGTTAAACTTACATGGGCTTTGTTTCCTAAGAGTAAGTATGGTCGTGAAGACACATACCTAGATCCTGGTACACCAATGCATAACTTAGTAGTTAATGTTATGGAGTATCTTGTATCACTTAATAATACATACCATGTAGCTGTATGGTATGGTTGGACTTATCGTTTAAATGCTTCAAGCGATCTATGGGTATTCTATAACAGTTTACCAGATAGTGTAAGACCATACTATGCTGTATGGATTGACCAGCCATTTCTAGACTGCATCTATGATATAAACATTAGTGTACCAGTCTATACAGAAATCTATAATCCAAGTCTTATACCAGTCTATACTGGAGTAATAGATCAACAGATCCTTGTAACAGGCTATCAGACACATAATATGACTGAATGGCTAGACTGTGTACACAACTATATAGAGTCTTCTAACACTGACAACATAGTTATATGGATATACTATGACGTAGGAGATGGACATGGAGAATACTACTATGCCTATAAACCAGGTGTTGGACTAGGAGATCCATGGAATAAAACAGTAGTACAGGAACCACAGCCAGTACCAGAACCATGTGTCCTAGTAGTAGCATTACTGTTAACAATAGCTTTAACAATAATACTTATAGAGAAAATGATTAGAATATATAAGAAGATACAGTAAAGCTAAGATGATGTGTTATGAATAAGTGGAATACTAATGAATGATTTATTAAAATATATGATGTAATAGATAAAGACCCCGCTTATCATTATGAAGAATGCTTATCTGATCAGGAGGTTTTAAAGATTGCTATTGGAAATCCTCATATAATTCCATTACCAGATATGTAAGTTCTAGTGTATATAGAGATCTAAGACTATACGTAGGAATATTGACCTACTTGTCCTAAGGATATAGATAATGAGCTAGACAAAGATCCATATAACTATGGTAGATTTTATTAAGTGGGTAGTTGTATAGTATTCTATATAGGTATAGTCTATGCAGAATACTTCTATTCAGAAGTTCCTCAATAGGGAAAAGGAGTTATCTATATTAATCAACCTTATTGAATCTAGTAGTTCTGAGTTTATTGTTGTCTATGGACGTAGACGTATTGGTAAGACCATGCTTATTCGTGAACTTGAGAAGAATGTAGAAGTGTATATAGTCTATATTGTTGGACGCCGTGAGACCGAAAAGCTACTGCTTGAACGTCTTGGACGTGTATGTGCACGTGTTTTTGGTGATGAGTTTTTAGTACATGGAGGTTTTAGTACATGGGATCAGTTCTTTAGATACATAGCTTCTAAAGCTAAACGAGATCCCGTAATACTTGTTTTTGACGAATTCCCTGACATGGTTTATTCTTCGCCACAACTCCCTAGTGTATTAAGAGAGTATTGGGATAACTTATTCGTTAATAGACTTTTAAAGATAATTGTTATTGGTAGTTCAATATCTATGATGAAGAAGTTGTTAATGAGTAGAGAGAGTATATTGTATGGTAGGAGGACTTTTGAGTTAAAAGTTAAGCCATTAGATATTGTAAATACTAGCTTATTTCTAAAGGGTAGAAGCTTTAATGATATCATTAGATACTATGCAGTAGTTGGTGGTACACCAGCTTATTTAGAGATAGCTAGTAGGTATAGTATTAGGGAGTTAATAGATTATAGTATAACTAAGGGTTCTATACTATATGAAGATGGTTTCACGGTAGTTTCAAGTGAAGTAGAAGAACCGAGAATACATTATGCAGTACTCTCTATGCTCAGTAAAGGTTATCGTAGACTTGGAGCTATAGCTAATAGACTAGGTGTTAGATTAAATATTCTACACAAGTATATGGGATTACTGAAACTACTCGACATAGTTTGTGAGAGAAGAAACCTTATTGGAAAAGGGAGATACTATTATATAGCAGATCCCTACCACTCTTGGTGGAGTATAGGTGTTTATGAAAACATAGACTTACTTGAAAAGGGTATTAAGAAATCAGTTTATAACAAATTGTTGGAAGAGTTAGATAATATTGTATCAGTTACTACAATACCTATTATTACAGAACAACTACTACATTATACATTACCACAGGGGAATCTTGAAAATGCAGGGTTTATACTACATAAGGATATAGAGTTTGACTATGTGTTAAAGTATGGAGATAAGTATGTTATAGTAGAGAGTAAGTGGAGTGACCTTAGTAGTAGAGAAGCAGAGAGAATAGCCTATAGTGCTTTAGGTAAAGCATATGCTCTTAAACTTAATAATCCAAAGATAATAGTAGTAGCTAGAACTATAGATAATAGAGAGGAATACTATAGTAGTAATAAAAACTACGTATTAACAACATTCAATACACTATATAAATACTCTACTATACATAATCAAAAATACTTAATAGAATAAGAAATGAGTGTATAAACACACTCTCAATATAGATGTTATAGTGGAAGTTTCTTAAAACATAATGGAGTAACTATTGATAATGGCTGCATAATATTTTGTTGATAAGAGCGATGAAGCTAAGAGGAGATATCATAGCGATATAGTTGTACGTGGGGATGGATAGCACTATTATGCTTCATAAAAGGTCTATATTAATGAGAGATCTAGATAAATTCTCTCAAAGATTTATAGGTGTTATGACTACATCCTCATATTAGGCAGTTGTGGTACTATAGGTATACCTGGTACATTCTATAGTTAGTAATGATAATGGAAGGATTATTTTAGAGTATAGTGGGAAAAGTTATTATAAGTAGATACCCACTATATGTTATAGGTGGGTTATATGGGTGTAGTGGTACGTGTTGACTCTAAGGGTAGGATAGTTTTACCTAAAGAAGTTAGAGAGAAATCTAGTATTAAGCCTGGTTCTAGAGTTCTTGTAGAAGCTATAGGTAGAGGGGAGGTATTAATTAGAGTTATTGAAGAGGATCCATCGGAGGAGCTAGCTAAAATACTTGGTGATTTCGAGTTTAAACGTAGTGATAGAGTTAAGGCAGAGAAGCTTCTTATGAGGGAGGCTAGGTGAGAGATAATATCCTTGTAGAAACAGATTTTCTCTTTGGACTTAATGTTAGAGACAAACTATATCCGTATGTAATAGAGCTTCTTGAGAGACATAGGAAGAGGATGGTTAATATAGTGCTATCTCCAGCTGCACCATTAGAGGCTTCACTAGTAATGCTATCACGTGGTTTCTCATTAGATAAGGTAGTTAGAGTACTCAAGCTAATGGATGCTAAACTTATAGAATACAAAGTATACAGTTATACACCCTTAACACTAGATATAATGGTGAGAGCATTAGAGACTAGATCGAAATATCCTAGGCTTACACTCTTTGACTCAATACATATAGCTACTGCTAAAGTTACTGGTTATACCCTTGTAACTAGTGATAAAACAATAGCACGTGTTATGGAGAGAGAAGGACTGGATTACATAGAATACCATGATATAGTATAGCTACCACATGAAGGTTGAAGAAATACGCTTCTAGGTTTCTTTAACAACTTCCTTTAATACATTAAGGTATAGTCTACTAGATGGAACAACTATATCTAAACTACATAAACCACCTGTTGAACTACTGCTCCACTTATATACACCAACATATTCTCTACAAGCATACTGTAGTATATTCTTAGATACAAGATAATCTATAGCCTCAACTAGTGCTTGTCTACCTAGAATATATCTAATATAGACTGGTTTATCTACAATATTTTCTATTAACTTAAAGACCCTTTCTTTACCTAGACCCTTTTCAGTAATAATGTAGTTTAGAGAATTATATACATTAACTAATGCCCTATCAACAATACTCTCTAGTGCTCTATCAAAGTCTCTACATAGACTATACTGGTATAGTAAGTCATAGATTATTGATGGACAGCCACCAATATACTTTATAGCTTCTTCAACATTCTCTCTACTAGCTTCTACGCCATACACCTCCATAAGCTTTGGAGACAGCTCTAGAGCATCACTATAAGTCGTTTCACCAGGATAGAATGCTTATACATAAGTACTAGGAACTCTACTAAGTATCTTCTTCATAAAGACATAGTCACTAGACACTAAAACTATTCTTAATCTACCAAAACTCTCTTCCTGCAGTGATGAGAGGAACTTAAATAAGCTCTAAGGGCTCCATTCACCAAATAGCATGTTCTATAGTTCATTAACTACAACTATAGCGTTTAACCCAGAATCTATTAAATCAATACTAAAATCTTCTAACAAATCCTGAAATATACTTAAAGGTGTAGAGTCTCTACTATACGATCTAGGTCCTATTGTAATAGGTTCTACCCTGATCTCGATTCTCCTAATAATATCTGAAGGAACACTCTTGAATCTTGATAGAAACTTGTTATATCTAGATAATTCTCTATTTAACACATTAGCTAAATGAGCTAGAGCGTCGAAACAGTTCCTATAGCTTCTAATTAGTAGTAGGTATAGTGTTATAGTATAGTATCTTCTATTAGATTAAGAGATTTTCTTATAAGAGCTGTCTTACCTATACCACCAGGACCTATCATAAAACCTATTGTTCTAGATGGAGCTGGAGTATGATTTTAGGTATTTAGTAAGGAATTCTAGTTCAGGCTTCCTCCCTATAAACAACTCTCTATACACTACTACTCCATCACAGTCTCTACAAGTCTATTGTAGCTAGACATTTATTATATGAAATGCGGTAATATTGTATATGGTGTATAGGCTATGGTTTTAATTATTGAAGCTAAATACGTTGTTCCAGTTAAGCCTAGACACCGTGTTATACGTGATGGAGCTGTTGTTGTTGATGGCAACCGTATAGTCTTTGTTGGTAAGAGTGATGAAGCTAAGAAAAAGTATCATAGCGATACAGTTATACGAGGAGACAGACACGTAGTACTTCCAGGTTTTGTCAATGCTCATAACCATTTGTTTCAGAGTATATTGAAGAATATTGGTATTGATATGGAGCTTGTAACTTGGCTTAGGACAAGTATTCATCCAACACTAGCTTGTTTCCACCCAGAAGACTTCTACGTATCTGCTAAATGGGGTCTTATAGAGAATATTAAGAGTGGTGTTACAACTATTATTGAGAACCATTATGGACCTATAGGCTATGAATGGGTTGCTAAAGCACTTATTGAGTCAAAACTACGTGCAGTACTTGCTCGTGGTATCTATGAACTCAATGTATTACTTGACATACTTAGAGAGGAGCCTGATAAGGCTTTAGCCCATGTAGAGGATCTTGTTAAGAAGTACCATGGTTATGAGAACAGGCTATGGATTGCTGTAGCACCCATGCACCCCTATAACGCTAGTAGAGAACTTCTCCTTAAAGCTAAAGAGCTTAGTGATAAGTATGGTCTCATCTACCATACACATACAGCTGAGTCTAAGAGGGATCAAGAGCTTGTTGTAAAGCTTCACGGTAAGACTGATGTTGAACTACTCTATGAACTAGGTATACTAGGTCCAAGATACCATGCTGTACATGCTGTTAACGTGTCACCTAGAGAGGTTAAGATGATTGCTGAAAAGAGTGCACATGTAATACATAATCCTGAGAGCAACATGTATCTTGGATCAGGTATTGCTCCAGTACCAGACTATCTAGCTAACAATGTTAACGTTGCATTAGGTACTGATGGAGCTGGTAGTAACAATAATAATGATATGATCGAGGCTATGAGGTTTGCCGTACTCTTGCATAGAGCTGCACGTAGTCATCCAAGTATTGTTACTGCATGGGATGCATTGGAAATGGCTACAGTTAATGGTGCTAAAGCAATTGGTTTAGAGAATGAGATTGGCAGTCTTGAACCAGGTAAGAAAGCTGATATAGTTGTTATACGTCTCGATAGACCACATACCTATCCAGTAACAGATCCTGTTGGAGCACTAGTTTATTGTGCTAATGCTGGTGATGTAGACACTGTTATAGTTGATGGAGAGGTTGTTATGGAGAATCGTCGTGTACTAGTGTTTGATGAAGAAAAGATTATGGAGGAAGCCTTTAGGATACAGCAAGAGATACTTGATAGAGCACGTAGTAGGTTTGATATAAAGTTCCCCTTTGAAGAATACCTTGTATGACAGACTGGTTTGGTGAAAGCTTAGTGGTAGATTATAGGACATGTGCTGGTACAAAATTCTATAATAGAGATAGAGAGCTATCTATAATTATAGATAATGTAACAACTGGGTCAAGATACTTTATAGTCTATGGTCCAAGGAATGCTGGTAAATCAGAGCTACTAAGGTATGTAGCACATATTTTAGAGAGAAGGTGTTATTTAATAATACTAGTTGATACACGTAGATACTTAGCTCATAAAGAGCTATCCATATACCCATATAACGAGCAGACTCATTCAATTATGGATGCTATTAGTGAACTAGTTGGATTACCAGAAGGCATATATAGAATCTTTAGAGCTAGCCTAGACTTTATTAAAAAACATAGATTAAATGGTGTATTATGGGTTGTTGATGAACCGTATTATTTAGCTCATCCAAGAGCCTTTTTGGAATCACTAATAAAGGATACCATATACGCTTACCATGATAAACCGGTTTCTACAATAGTAGCTGTTAGTGAAGGATATTTTATTAAAAGCAGAGACCTATTTTCTCTAATAAACTATGGAGCAGAGCCTCTTCTTATTGATTGGCTAGACTATGATAGCTTTAAAATGTTTGTAGAAGAGTACTTGTCTATAAAGAATGTCTCTTTAGAAATTAGTGTTAGAGAACTATATGACAAGTATACTGGTGGTGTACCAGGTGCTTTCATAGCTATTGTAGAACAAGGGCTTAGTAGATGGTTTAGACATATAGAGAGATATCTGTTACGTGTAGTAGAGGAGATCTCTTATACACTGGGTATAGACACAAATAGAGTACTAGACTATATAGCTAGTCTACCAAAGACACTAGACTATAGTAGAGAAGAGTATATGATTACAGAGAAGCTACTAGACTATAACATAGTCTACTATAACCCATTTGATGAGAAACCACTTGTTAACCCACAGCTTCCAGTATATAAGGTAGTAGCTTTAAGACAACGTAGGTTATTTAACAAATAGGTCGAACACTAACTGATATCTACGTGGACCAACCATACGTACCTTTCTCCAAAAAACTATATCTACACTATATCCTAGTTCCCTAAATCTCTTAATGACGACACTGCTAGCCTTACTATAGAGAACCTCGTTTCTACCAACACTCACGTGTATATAGACATGTATATAGCCTCTACCTTGTCTTAAAGCCTTTATAGCATAGGGTAGGTATTCTAGTGCTAGCTCTGGCAGAGGCATGAGCACACGATCACTTGTATCAGTAAGCCTTTCTTCAACAACTCCTGCTGCATCACCAAGTATTGGTACTACTATGTCTTCTACATTATTTAACCTAGTGTTTTCAACCATGTATTTGTAAGCCCATGGATTGATATCTATGCTATAGACCTTTCTTGGTTTAGAGTATTTAGCTATTATTATTGAGAACAACCCTACACCAGCAAACATGTTTACTACAACCTCTCCTTCTTTAACAAGTCTTGCTACTCGCTTATGCTCATAGTTTAGTCTTGGAGAGACATAGGTCTTTGTTATATCGAGTTTAAATAGACAACCATGTTCTCTATAAACTGTCTCACTACGTTTCTCACCAGCTAGGTAAACGTATTCCCTAAGACGATAGTCTCCATAAACACCCGGTAGTCCAGCCCAAACACTCTTTACATAGGGTAGTTTCTCTAGTATAGCTTCTGCAAGAGGCTTTAGCTCACTCGGTTTTAGCCAGAAGGGTACACGTATAACAGCTATATCACCAATAATCTCTATACGTTTCCATATCCTACTACCCCATCCCTCACCAAATACTTCATCAGCTATCTTTCTAAGCAGAGGCCTACCCTTTCTAGACAATACTCTCTACCTATAGAACTACTATGTTTTATAAACTCTATAAATTTAGAATCCCCAACCATAACCTATACTATATCGGATCAACTGTTATGGATTTCCTAAAGCTAAATTAATGTTTTTTAAGCATAGAAGCAGTAGGTTTAGACATAGTGTAGAAGTTAGAGTGTAGAGTAGGTGGTCAAGATCTCTAAAGTAGTTAAGGTATCTGAACTACTAGACAAGTATAGTAGAAGGTTTGATGACATAGTTTTTAGAAGTAGGGTTTTGCTAGAAGGTAGTATGGTTTTAGTAGAAAGCTATAGTCCGTCAACAGATTTCTTAGAGAGTATTATAGGTAAGTGTATTGATAAGCCTTGTCTTGCTAGAGTAGAGTTTAAGAAAGATGGTAGAGTTATTGGAGAAGCATATATGTATCTATTAGACAATATAGTATTTGCATGTATAGTAGAGAGTATTAAAGGAAAGCTCTATGGCGTTGAAGCCTTTAACTATATAGAGAGTATTAGAGAATCTAAAGACTATGATATAGCTCGTGTAATCCTATACAGTTTCTCACCAGACTTACTAGGAGATGTATATAGTGAGTTAAAGGATTATATTAAAGAGCTTACAGAGGAGAAGGAAGAGAAAGAAGAAGCTATAGAAGTTGCTAAAGTAGAAGAAGTTATTGAAGAGAGGGTTGAAGAGAGGGAGGAAAGAGAAGAAACTACTGAGGAAGTTGGAGAGGAAGAGGTTATTGAGAAACCAAGTATTGAAGAAGTTCTTTTAAAGAAACTACAAGAGCATTTACCAGTTGTTAAAGAAGTAGCTATTACTGAAGGTAGAGAGCACTTGATAATAGATATTGTATGTGATAAAGAAGCTCAGTTGTATCCAGTAGATATAGAGTTAGCTACTACTAAGTATTATGTAGAAAGTGGTGGAGCTGTTAACAAGATTAAGATAAATATCTATCATAGAAGAGTTTTTAGTAGAGAGATAGTTATTGAAAACCCACAATTATGTAGAGTTCTTGGAACAATACCTGAAGTCTTATCTAAATACTATCTACATGTTTGTGATATAAGGTATAGGCTAATAGATGATCTGTTGGAAATAGATCTTGTTTTAAAGAAGGAGAGAGGTGTAAATGTAATAGATATTAAAGAGGTTTTAAGAGAAGTCTATAATGTAATGAAGAGTATGTGGGTTGGAAAGATCTTGTTAAAAGCTAGAACCGGCTTGTTTAGTAGAGTTAAAGTACCTTAAGACACCATTTACTTAATACACACTTGTTACATAAAGGATTTCTAGCCTTACACGTCTTCCTTCCATGAGTTATTAATAATAAGTGTGTTTTTAGATAATCCTTTTTATCTAGTACTTTCTCCCAAAACATTCTAATTGTTTCATAGTCCTTCTTAGAAACAACTCCTAGTCTATAAGTTATTCTTTTAATGTGTGTATCAACTGGAAATACTGGTTTACTAAAATACATTAACAATACTACATCAGCTGTCTTAACACCAATACCTGGTAGGCTCAATAACTTCTTACGAGCACTCTCTACATTAGAAACCTCTAGATCCATGGTAAGCCTATCTACAAAACCCTTATCTTTAAACAATCTAGCAAGCTCTATGATAACTCTTGCTCTATACTTATACATACCAGCTACTCTAATAGCATCAACAATCTTGTCAAAACCAGCTTCCAAGACTTCCTCTGGACTAATTTCTTTAAGGAGTCTTTTAAGATTTCTATAAGCTCTAATAGCATTACGATCACTAGTGTTCTGGCTTAAGAGTACAGCTATAATGAATTCAAATAAGCTCTTACTACGTACACGTGTAGCTATAAATGATGAAGCATCTATTCTACCATAGGTTCTCTCAAGCAGATCAACTATGTTAGCTGGTAAACGTCTCTCCAACATATACCAGCACTCTCTATTTATAACTATCTAGTACACTACTACACCCACTATTCTTAACCACTTTTATAAGAAAATGTTTATACTAGCTTAAAGTTATCCATTCTCTCTTTATTCCACTTATTTTATCATATTCAGTATCTTCTGTTACTATTGTTGATATGTTTTCTGAAAGAGCAACAGCCATATGTAGTGCATCAGATGGTTTTGTACGATACTTTAAAAGCATGTCCATAGCTTTCTCAATCTCATTAATGCTTATACATGCTATACTTATATATGGAAGTATTATTGATTGGATAAAGTCTATGGTGACATCATATGGGATATTATACTTCTTCTTTGAAATATACAGTAGCTCATCTAATACCAATGGATCTGTATAAAGCTTATGCTTTGACAACAAGTCTATGTAGTAGTTTTCATATAAAACTCTATACATAGGATCTGTTATAGTGTTTAAGTATATAAATAATGGTGAATCTATAAAGGCCTTCAAGACATAAACTCCTCTTCAAGACTAATAGATGCTAATTCACCAGGCTTAGGTTCTAACCTATCCTTTAACTTCCTAACCTTTTCAACATGCCTTCTTAACTCACTTCTAACCCTATCAACATCAAGTTTCTTCCTTACAGGTTTTAGCACGATACCATCTCTAATTTCAACAACTACTTCATCACCTTCATCAATACCTACAGCATCCCTAATAGCTTTAGGAAGGATTATATAGCCTTTCCTACCAACCCTCAATTTCAAAGTCAAACCAAGTCCACCTATAGCTAATCTTAGACAAACCGATATATAAGCACAGTCCTTAGTTGCTAACTTAGCTATAACGGGTTAAGGAAGTATACTAAACGTAGAGTTAGTTATAGAGTTATGGATATATTCTACCGCGAAACCTTGGAAACGGTATAGCATCACGTATATGGTCTAAACCAGCTATCCACATAACAAGTCTCTCGATACCTAGTCCGAAACCACTATGTGGTACACTACCGTATCTCCTTAGATCAAGATACCATTTATAGTCACTAGGATCGTATCCCTCTTCAACTACACGTTGGTATAGCTTATCATAGTCAACCTCTCTCTCACTACCACCAATAATCTCTCCATAACCCTCTGGAGCGAGCATGTCAAAACCTAGTACAACATCTGGTCTCCCTGGATCAGGCTTCATATAGAAACTCTTAATATGTCTTGGAAAGTGTGTTATAAAGAATGGTTTATCAAAATCCATAGTTAGTACACGCTCCTCATCAGCACCAAAGTCGTCACCCCATTCAACACTCAATCCCTTCTCCTTAAGCCTCTTAACAGCTTCATCATATGTTATTCTAGGATATGGTGTTTTAGTAGATTTTTCAAGAATACTAGTGTCTCTTTTAAGAAACTCAAGTTCTCTCCTACAACGCTCTAGAACACGATCTACTATATAGGCTACTAGTTCTTCAGAAACCTTCATCATATCCTCCATACTATACCATGCAGCCTCTAGTTCAAGATGCCAGTATTCAGCAAGATGTCTACGTGTACGGCTCATTTCTGCACGGAAGCTTGGTGTTAGACTCCATACTTTCTCAAGACCATAGATAAGCACTTCAAGATACAGCTGAGCACTCTGGCTAAGATAGGCTTTCTTATCAAAATACTTTACTTCAAACAGTGTTGCACCACCCTCACAAGCTGATGCTGTTAGTATTGGTGGTGTAACCTCCCACCACCCATTATCTAGAAGCCATTCACGTGCAGCTTCTAGTACACGGTGCTTTATCTTCATAACAGTTGTTAGTTTACGACTACGTATCCATAAGTGCCGGTTGTCGAGTAGATACTCTACTCCTTCACCACCCTTTATAGGGAAGTCTCTAGTGAAATGGACAACACTTAGATCGCTTACATGGAGCTCGTAACCACCTGGTGCACGTGGTTCTCTACATACAACACCTTCTACTAATATACTGCTTTCAAGACCTAGTTTTGAAGCATCATCAAATACTTGCTGTGGAACTTTTGATGAATCAACAACACATTGTATAATACCTGTTGAGTCACGGAGTACAACAAATACTTTACCACCAATAACACGGTGTCTATAAACCCATCCACGTAACCTAACCTTCTTGCCAATCATTTCATCACTTAATACACTATCTATACTGGTATACTCCATAACCCACTAGATCCCTCCTACTATATTCTCAAGAATAATTGTTAGTAGGTTATGTGGGAAATAAAAATTAGGGTTATAGCCCACCATAGAGCCTACTCCTTATAACCTATTAGAGTGACTGTTCTTAAAACACTAGGTATGCTACGTATAGCTGTTACAACACGATCAACTTCTTTCATAGAACCAGTTTCTAAACGAGCAACAATATCGTATTCACCATAGACAACAACTGCTTCAGTAATACCCTCCAACCTCTTTATTCTATCAAGTACATCAAACTCTCTACCAATACTAACAACAACGAGTACATATGCTACAATAGAGTCTCTATACAAACCCATATAGCTCTCCCACTAAACTAGTTTAGCTATAAAAGTAGGAGATACATGGTATAATAACTTTATCCCTCACCAGCTTTCTCAAAATCAAATCCACAGTAAGGGCAATAGCGTACTTCTACAGGCACTTTAGCACCACATCCATGACAGATCTTGTATCTAAGATGTGAAGCTGGGAAAGCATATCCACAGTATGGACAGAATCTAGCATTAACTGGTGCTCGTGCACCGCATCTTGGACACTTCTTATACTCCTCCATAAGGCCGTGTCCATGTATAAACTCATACTCTTTAATAAGATATAGTGTTTCTTCAATAATTCTAGAAATCCTCCTATTCAATGCTATAACTAGTATTAGTGACAATAGGAGGAGTATTGATCCTATAGGGAGTATTCTTGAGTCAATTAAGGATACTGTAGAGTATTTACGAGTAACACTATTCCATATACTATATGTGTCAAGAAGCCCTATGAATACATAGAGAAATAGTATTATAGAAGATATTATTGTAATAAACACTCTAACCCTTCTATTCTCACTAGACAACATAATAGCTACTGGCATAATAATCACTAAAACCAGTACATACCAAAAACGACCACTATACAATTGTTCTTCACCAAAATACTCTGTCTTTACAAGAGGCTCTATAGCTGTATAATTAGCTGAACCAATTGTCTCATTAACATATGTTATACTAGATTTAGTGAACATGTATAATGATACAACAGCTATTCCAGAGCTATTATCAAATCTATAACAAGCTCTAACATATATCCATGGTGTATGGAGTAGAGCTACAGCAATTAAGATTATAGGTAGAAGAGTGTAGATCCAGACTCTAAGATCAGTTAAAACAACTGTTTGAATACCCATCTACTACTACCCTACTATAAAGTAGCTTCTATGATAATATAATGTTTCTCTCCTTTAGAGAAGACACTATATACTCATCAAGCTCTCCTGGACGATTACTTCTTAAAACACTATATAGTCTCTTAAGAACCTCCTTTCCATCAAGAAGAATTTCATTAGCGATCTCTACTACTCTACCAAGCTTATCTAATGGAGTTATGGGTTCTCTAGCTGTAGCTAGTAAGTGTGAGAAACGAACACCAGTCTGTAGTTCAACAATAACGCCCTTACGTTTATTGATAGATAATACACCACTATGCTTAAAACCTGCTTCACGAGCAATTCTTAGAACTCTATAGGCTTCGCTAAGACTATCTGTAGAAACATGTATTATAGGTCCAGAAACTATAAGCCAGAGCCTCTTAGTAACTGGCTTCTTAAGAACAAAAGCTATCTCATTAATACTTACTGGTTCATGTTTCTTAAAAACTATATTAGTTTCTTCACGGCTCCATGGCTTAAGAGAATCAGATAACACTACACGACCACTACAACTACTAAGACTATATACATGTGGACGTAGATTAAACTCTATAAGAATAGGGAGTAGGTCTTCATCAAGATAGCCTATCTCAAGATCCTCCCAAAGCCTCTCCCAAAACTTCCTCTTCCTAGTTAACCACTCTCCACGATCAATCATAGACAACCCCTAAACACAACCACTATACCATACTATAACAGTATTCCACTTAATTAATTAGAGTTAATACACAGTTCATAAAAAATTCCCAAAACCTCTAAAAACAGATTATAGAATACTAGTAAATAAGAGATACTATAAACCCACCTATACACTCAGAAAGTAGGGGAGCTAGAAAGTTGACAATAAGCACTAAAAGAATTAGAAAAGCTGTCCTAAAGCTGATTGAAGAGGATGAAGAATTCCGTCTACTAATACTAGCTAAATTAGGATTAGACAAGATCTTTCAAAAACTAGACGCTCATGATAGAAAATTTGAGGAAATACTAGAGGAGATAAGAGGTATTAGAGAAGACACTAAGAGGATCTGGAAAGAGATTGAGGGGATTAAGGAGGAGAATAGGAAAATATGGAAAGAGATACAAGCGATCAAGATAGATATAAAGAAGATCTGGGAAGAAATAGGGAGGATTAAGGAGGAGA
>CAYZRH010000020.1:0-7942 GCA_964480805.1 uncultured Desulfurococcaceae archaeon | reverse complement strand
GGATTAAGGAGGAGAATAGGAAGATCTGGAAGGAAATACAAGCAATTAAAGAAGAGAACAAAAAGATCTGGGAGGAAATATGGGGAATTAGGAAAGAGAACATGAGGATCTGGAGAGAGATTAGGGATATTAAGAGGTTTATGGAGGGACTAGGTTTTGTTATTGAAGATGAGGCTATGGAGGTTATTAGCTGGGTTCTTAGTAGGGATTATGGGCTGGATGTAGAGCTTGAAACTCTTACACTTCCACGTATGGAGGTTAATATATATGGTGTTTATGGAGACTACTGTGTTGTTGGAGAGGTAGCTATTAGACTTGGTGTTAACCTTGTTAGAGAGCTTTATCGTAAAGTGAATAAGCTGGTGAAAAGATATCCAGAGTATGTTAGAAAGAATATTGTCCCAGTAATCTACTGTATGAGAACTACTCCAAGGGCTTTAGAGGAGGCTAGAAGGAAAGGTATATGGGTGCTAACTTTGAAGAAAGAGCTAACGCCCCCACCTAAAGCTCTTACTGCTATAAAGAGGTAGTTTGCTTAATCAAATCTATTATAAGTATTTCAGTTACTTTAATGATATATGGAGGCCTGTTTTCCCTATAGATAGCAATACATATATGGAGCATGCTTTATTAGACAATAAATTTTTACCTCCTTTGCCATATATTCTAGCTAGGAGATGATGACTTATGGAGTACTGTATAAGTATTGACGATTTTAAGAGAGTTGATCTAAGGGTTGGTGTTGTAAAGTCTTGTGAGAGAATACCTGGTACTTCTAAACTACTTAGACTAATTGTTGATCTTGGAGAACTTGGTGAGAGACAACTAGTTGCTGGTATTGGAGACTATTATAGACCAGAAGATCTTGTTGGTAAACAGATTGTTGTAGTAGCTAATCTTGCTCCAAAGAGAATACGTGGGTTCATTAGCCAGGGTATGTTGCTTGCTGCAGTATCTAATGGTAAGCCAGTACCACTTACTGTTATGGAGTCTGTTAAGCCTGGTTCTAAAGTGTTCTAGTTAGACAGTTGAATCCTAGGTCTTGATTATTCCAAGCATTTTATAGTCTTTAGGTAGTTTATGGTGTCCAGGTATAAGTATTTCATCTACATATAGTGGGTCTATTATTAGATAAGTGTCTTTATCTATAATAACGTACTTTACATGTAGACCGCCGTGCTTCTCTATAACATCATCTCTACCAAGGTCTGTGTAGAGCATTGTTAGGTTTCTTAGAAAGGCTTCAGCTGTACCATTAAGCTTTACAAGTAGTGAAAGATGATCGGGTTTTTGATCATTATCTGTATCTATAACGCCTATTACGTGTGTTATATTTAGTGACTTTAACATCATTGATGCTAGTGCTACAGCTTCATATTCGTTAATGGTAGTGGCGTTGTTCTTAAATATATCTAGTGGACTTCTAGAACTCGATAAAGCCTCTAGATCACCTATATGTGATATATTGTATCTTGCTAGAAACATGTTTATAGCTATTAGCGATAGCTCTAGTCTATAGTATTTAAGTAATACATTATAATCCCATATATCTTTATATATAGTTATATTAGCATACGTATTATTATCACTAAAGAATACAATATATGCTTCTTGGAGACCAGTAGTTTCTGTAAAATTTATTACTGTATCATTTACAAAGTACTTCCTAAGTATAGGGTTTACTAAATGCTTGTCTAAAGAGAGGGTGTAGTATATACTAGAGTTTCCTCTAGCATAGACAACTATAGCCTCACCTTCATGGAATACTATATCAACTGCTAAACCAGCTTTAGTACCAAGTTTTATAGAGTTGTTGTAGAGAGTATTATTTATAATATCATCTATACAGTATCTAGTATACTCTTTCAAAACCTTTCTAACATTATCTACAGCTCCTATACTTGAGTAATACTCCTTAATCTCTCTAGAATACACACCACTATACTCTACCTCTCCTTGAAAAGGTGCTAGAATAATTATTATAGAAGCTATTGTAGCAACAACTACAGACAGTATTATAAGTCCATAAATTCTCTTCATAAAACACTTCCTCCAAAACTATAGACAAGCACTATACTGTTAAAAACTTCTCCTCTTTAAACAAGGCTATTGCTGGATGTAGATAATATGGTCTATTAAGACTGTCTATACGTAGAACTATTTCAACATTTTTTGAAACACATAATAGTGATATATTGTAAGTTGAACCACTACTCCATCCATTATATACAATAACTTCCTCACAATAATCTTCTAGAAAATCCCATACCTTAAAGGGATCAACTGCTTCAATAACAATATTCTTCTTCCTAACATAGACTCTGGCATCCTTTGACAGCTTAGATAATAAATCCCAGTAAACACTAGATATACTAGAATTCATAAGTAGGAAACACCACATAGACCTTATCTATAGAATATACTAGATTTATAGAAAGGTTTTAACAACTAAGACCGATCATGGAGAGTGGGGTGGTTAATACTACGTTGCTTGTTTGGGAGATAGATAGAGGTGTTATTAGAAAAGCAAAAGCAGATGATTTAAGAGAAACACTGTACATGTTATTGAATCTAATTGATATAGGTTGTGTTACCACATACAATGATCTTGCTAAACTACTTAATACACATCCACGTGTTATAGGATATTTATTGAAGAGTAATGATAAACCTATAGTAATACCATGTCATAGAGTTATAAGATCAAATGGAGGTATTGGAGGATATAGATTTGGAGGAAAATATGTGAAGAAAAGGTTGTTAGCTATTGAAGGTGTGAAGATAGCTAATGGTAAAGTAGATAGGAGATGTATTGTAAGTATATATAATATGTTATTAAAATAAACTAATAGTAGATATTGTATAGAGTTTAAATAGTTAGCTTATTAAAGTATAGATATAGATTTATTTTCAATTTACCTATGTTCAATTACTTATACTTATATAGTAGGAATTACTAAGTTTATACTAACAGTATGTGGTGCTAAGTAAATGCTGTATTGTAGGCAAGTCTATAAGATCTTATCTATAGCACTTCTAACAATGATAGTTTTTGGCAATACATCAGTACTCGTTGTCAGAGTGCTAGTGAAAGTATTTTCAGAGACTATGACATCTTAATAATATATGATCAGGGAGATCAGTATATAGTTAATATGGTTTCTAAAATAACAGATTTCATGTATATCTATTACCCACATATTAAGCTTAAAGCTATTAGAGATCTAGGTTTATTAGATAAACTTGTTAATGAAGAACACTATGTAGTTGTCTACATACTTCATGAAGATCCTACTGGTGTTAGAGTTGGTAAAGACACTATATCATGGAGTAGTCTTGCACTACTAATTAATGAGTCACACAGTATATACCACATTGTTGAGTCTTGTTACTCAAGTAATCTATACAAGTATGATATTGACAACAGTACTGTATTTACTATATCTAATGTTGTTGATATAGATATTGGATACTATGACATATTGTCTAAAATAGCTTATCTACTAAACCAGACAGGTACAGATGAAGCAGTTACTGCTTCAGAAAGGATTATGGCTAGAGTTAGAGAAGCTCTTATAATGAACTTTAAAGAACTTGTATTGAAAATGTTTATGCCTAAACACATTCTTGCAGAACCAAGCGATCTTGTTGAAGTCGTTTTACTAAAGGATACCAGTTTTAGTGGTTCAGCTGGATTCTTTACTGACATGCTTGTAGATCTTATAAGAGACTACTACGGATCTGGTCTAATAACTATTGATAGAAAACACCTTCCTAGCTGGGATTTCTCTACATCATTAGGTGGTCTTGGTAGCGGTAGTGATGAGATAGCTAATCCTTGGAGAAGAGGTGTTGAAATGAACATAGATCTAGATCTTGACGGTCTGGATGATACTGCTGAAGTTAATATATTAGGAACAGATCCCTTGTTAAACGATACTGATGGAAATGGAATAAATGATTATAATGAAACCTATGTTTATAGCACTGATCCACTAGTCTATGACACTAATAACGATGGTCTTGACAGTAGAGAAGAGGTTGATTACTGGTGGAGTCTAGGTATAGACCCATGCAGTGATCTTGGTGGTAATAATATACCTAGTATTATTGATTGATATTCTGATGGAAATGGTTTGCTTAATGGTGAAGAGAGCGGCGTGGTTAGTGTAACACATACTTTTACTGATCTAGAGGGTGTTAAACACAATATCACATTCTACTCTAACGCTACTATATAGAATGCCTTATACAACACTGTTGATGGTGTTATAAGCTTTAATATATCTAGTCCACCCGGTTCAATAGCTAATTGTACAATAATTATACCTAAGAGTCTATGGGATAGCGGTGGACTTACAATATACGTTAATAGAGATGTTTTAACAGACTATACTGTTGAAGAAGATGAGGATAGCTACTATATAATGTTTCTAGTACATTTATCTACTAGACATATTGATATAAAGTTTCTTGACATAATACCTCCATTAATAGAGAATCCTATAGTAGAACCCGCAGAACCCGTTGCTGGTGAGTCTATAGAAGTTAGAGTTAATGTACTAGACCCCGGTTTGGGAGTAGAAGCTGTATACTTATACTATAGAGTAGCTAGTGGTTCATGGAATGCTGTTGAAATGACATATATAGGGAACAATTTATGGAGAGCACTTATACTAGCTCAGGATGCACCATGTACTATAGAGTACTATATAGAAGCAGTTGATAAAGCAGGTAATAATGCTTCAACTACTATATATACTATAGAGGTTTCAGCAATAACAACAACTACAACACCTATATCAACACCAACCACAAGTCCAACAACCAGTCCAACAACTACACCAGTAGAGACAACACCAACTAGTACACCAATAGAAACATCCATACCGACAACAAGTTTAACAGAAATAACTACACCAGCATTTGAATTACCAATAACACTAATAGTAATAGCTATTATACTATTGATAGTAATAGTAGTGGTAATAGTCTATTCAAAGAAGAAGCGATAACTAAACTATAACACACTTTTTAAACACCATAACAACGATTTAAGACACATGTAATATAAGATCTGTTCTATAATAGTTTAGGATTTTGGTGATTTTGATAATTCATACACACTTGTTTAATTTTCATTTTTATAGCTTATGGTTAAAATTTAAACTACATAATAGTGGGCTTCTGAGTCTTAGACTCTAGAGTCTATTTATTGGTAAAGGAGAAGTGCTTAGTGTTTAAAGAAAGCTATTAATTCTAAGAGGTAAGCTCATATTTATTTTATGGTAGAAGAATAGATATAAATTATTTAGTTAACTATCTTCTTAATAGAATTAGTGAAGCATATTTTAATCAATTATAAAGATCTTGCTCTGATGTTTAAGGATCTCTCAAAATGATTCTATAACATAGTTTGATGCTAGAGTATCTTTACTATTGTATCCAAAACATTCTACACTATAATCGCTTACTAGTCTAAGATACCTTATCTCTTCTTTAATAATGTATAGAAGAACCCTGTTACTCCATGTATGTGTGGGTATGCTCTCATAGCCTCTGGTATTAATGGTGATTTATTGAATGGCTTGTTTAGAGGTATTAACTCTAGATCACTATGTCTCTCTATAACATGTCTTATAACATACTCACCCTCACATGGTAGTAGACTACATGTTGTATATAGTATATAGCCTCCTTTCTTCACAATCTCATAAGCTGTCTCAAGTAGTTGCTTTTGAAGCTCAATTATACCCCTTATCTCACTCTCTCTATACCTCCATCTAACATCAGGGTTGCGGGCTAGTGCTCCAGTAGAACTACATGGTGGATCAACTACAGCTATGTCTATAGAGTTTCTTCCAAGAACCTCAACTGATCTACGAGCATCCATGTTATAGATCATTACAGCATCTATTGTACCAGTTCTCTCAAGTAACAACCTCATACGTTTAACACGATCCCTATTTATATCGAATGCATAAACCCTTGATCTACACTTTGTAATCTCTACTAGTAGTGATGTCTTACCACCAGGTGCTGCACATAAATCAGCTATCTCTAATCCTTCTCTTAGTGGTAGTAGTTCTATAGCTACTATACTAGACTCATCCTGTGGTACTAGTATACCTGTCTCAATAAGCTTTATAACCTCATTAGAGAGGCTTCCATAGACTCTTAATGCTCTACCACTATACCTACCCTTCTTAACTCTAACTCCCTGGTCTAGGAGGTACTTTAGTATAGCATTAAGTGATGCTTTTAAAGTATTTACACGTAGTACATGGTATGGTGGAGGCTTTAGTGTATACTCTAGAAGCTCTTCTAGATTAAAACCTAGTTCTTTAGAAGCTTTCTCAAGAGCTTTATACAATTCTATACTAACACGATATCTAAACATGATCTCTTCATAAAAACTACTAGGCATCCACTTACTAGAAACCATCTTCTCAACAATCCTATCAAGCCTACTAACCCCTCTCCTATACCTTTCACTAATATATTTTAGAGTATACTTGTAGAACCTAACACGTTGTCTATCATCAAGTACTCTATCAAGAAACCATACATAGCCTATAGCTCTTAAAATACCTCTCTCAATAACTGATAAACCATATACATCAACACCAGTTGTTCTCCAAACAATATAGTCTACAAGACCATAGCTCCTAAACACATTATATAGTAGACCAGACAGCTTCTTAAATAACAACTCATCACTAACCCTATACCTATAAAACACTCTACGAATAGCCTCTTGTACAGGCTTAACTTTCTCACCAACAACTATAGAATCAATAACACAATACACAATCTTCTTAGACACATACACTAAAATACCCTCTCTAAACAAGTATCTATAAATACTATAGTCTATGAACCATCTCTTTAATATACCTCTTCTCTCTATCAGATAAGCTATTCCAATAACCTGGTCCTATAATATTATCTACTAGTCTTTGGAAGGAACGGAGATCGTATGTTAGTAGGTAGTCTATATCATATTCTCTCATAACCGCTACTGTTATAGCATCTGTATAGCTAAACCCCTTTCTATAAACATACTTCTTAAATAGGTCTAGTGCTTGTGATTCAATATCTTTGTCTGTATATACTATAGTTATAAGTCTTTTTTCAATAAATCTTTCAATAAAGTCTTTAGATACTTCTATTGATACTTTATATTTTAGTATATTGACAATTTCATCTAATAAATGATTCGTTATAAACACTCTACCCCATACACCCTTATATAGATGAAACATTATAGCTATAGAGTCTAAATGATACCTATCTCTAATACTATAAAAGCCAAACACTATTCCTGTATCAACTATAGCTGTCAATCAGTTCCACCATATAAATACTCATCAACACGACTAGCATCAGTCTCTCCAATATCTCGTGCTTTCCTTAAAGCATCTAAAAGTATCTTTAAATCCACTTCACTAGTCTCCTTATCAAACTCTCTTTCAGCAATATCAATCATATAGCGTAGGGTATCAGAAATACTTAAACCCAATAGTTTAGCAAGTTTTTCAATTCTCTTCTTATCCTCAACCTTTACCCTAATAGTAGTATATTTTGACATACCCAACCCCCTAGTGACACTATGGTAGCATAGTAAAATAAATATTACTACATTACTACTATATAATCACCAACTGTAACTAATCCCCAAACAAGTATTCATGAAAGTAAAGAAATAAGGAACAAATATATTAAGTAATTAACTTATCACATACTAGTACATCTATTCTCCATCTAACTATATGCTAGTATTAAAATGTTTAAGTTTTTATGTATTGAGTTCTAGGATAAAGTATTAATAAAGATCAAGCTATATCACATATACTTGCATGATACTATAATTAATGTAAGGAGATAGGTTAATATTAATTAATATCTTCAATTATTTGATAAAGGATATAGATTCATGATC
>CAYZRH010000019.1:31697-33275 GCA_964480805.1 uncultured Desulfurococcaceae archaeon | reverse complement strand
CCTATAGGATACTCTAGATATGGTAGTAGATAGTCTGTAGGAACTAGTGTTAAAGCACTAGCTATAAGTAGTCCAGCCAGTATCTTTAAACCAGCATCAACAACTAGTTTATATAAGCTGCTTAAAAAGTTCTTTATAGAAGAAGATTTTTCTACAACACCCTCTCTTACACAATGCCTACAGTCACTAGATTCTCTATGTATATAATGTCTCTCCACCAACCTATATCTTGGTATACGTTCTTCTTTAAACAAGTATATACCTAGAACTCCTAAAGTAAATGCTATAGTAGTCATAGTATAGACGTTATTGATATAGCTGGTGAGGCTAGTAGAAAATGTATTATAGAATTACAATGACACACAATTCCTACGTAGAGAAGACACTATAACTGATACACTACATGAACATATTGGTATAGATGCTCCAATTAAAGTAGCTATTGTAATAGACCTTATACCTTGTGAGAAAAGCTTTTTCAATAAACTAGTTGGTACAAGTGTTTTAATCTAAAGCACTAATAAAAATGCTATAATGAGTACTAGAAAAACTCTATCTAGTAAACTAACAAAGCTTACTAGAAATCTAATAAGTAGTGGATACAAGTACTCAAACACACTAAACACCTACAGCAACACCTACCTACATAGCGACAACCTTCTAACATCTTAATTAAACTTATTAAATCCAATAAAGTAGCCCTAAAAATACCATCTATTAAATTAGGGTTCTCAATTCTATTAAAGAAATACCTACTAGATTGTGTATAGAAAGATGCGTGTAGGTTTAGTGTTTATAGCTCTACAATCCATATTAGCTGATTACCTATATGTTACATAATATATTATATATAGTATACTATAGAGCTCTTGGGTGTATGTCTTTGAGTATAGATGTTGTTGACTTAGCTATAGAGTTGGTTAGTGTTCCAAGTCTTTCTGGTATGGAGCGTGATATTGCTTATTTATTAAGGGATCTTCTTAGTGGTTGTGGTGTTGATAAGGCTTTCATTGATAGGTATGGTAATGTGATCGGTGTTATCAAGGGCGGTGTTGATAGAGTTGTTATATTGGAGGGGCATATGGATCATGTTCCACCTGGAGACCTTGGCTTATGGAGAGTTGATCCATATAAACCAGTTGTTATAGATGATAGGCTTTATGGTCGTGGAGCTGTTGATATGAAGGGTGCTATTGCTTCTATGATAGCTTGTATAAGTAGGCTTGGTAGGGAAAAGGATTTACCAACAATATATACTGTATTCGTACCCTATGAGGAGGTTTCTGAAGGCTTGTTGTTTAAGAAAGCTATAGAGGAAACACAGGGTGTTAAACCAGATCTTGTAGTTCTTGGTGAAGCAACAAATCTTAACATAAGTATTGGACAACGTGGTAGGTGTGTTTTAGAGGTTACTGTCAAGGGTAGATCAGCACATGCCTCAATGCCTATGGAAGGTGTTAATGCATTAGCTGGAGCTTCAGCCTTTATAAACAACCTCCTACTCCATACCAATATGTTGCCTAGACACAGCCTACTTGGAGCTTCAACAGTCTCTCCAACAATAATAGATTGTAGCCC
>CAYZRH010000019.1:11135-31597 GCA_964480805.1 uncultured Desulfurococcaceae archaeon | reverse complement strand
TGGAAGTTTAGTACTGATGGAGTATACTCTGCTGGTGAAAAAGAGTTTCCAACAATAGGTTTTGGACCAGGTGATGAAAGACTGGCACATAAGCCTAACGAGTATGTACCAGTAAAGCATTTGTATAAAGCAGTAGAAGGATATAGAGTGATTATTGAAGAGACAACAAGATCAATAACCTAGATAAATACTTGTTTCCAGACCAGTTGACAACCTACTTAAGAACACTAATATATCGCTTAAGAAGATCTACTTAACATAAATACTAACTTAGACCAACAAATCACTTTCATATCCCCGCATCTATCCTTAATTTAACTTATATTTATCTTATGTAGTTCTTCATCTTCTGTTAAAAGAGTTGTTTTATAATAACATGATGTAGCATAGATCATTCTATCAAAATAGTCTTTTACTTCATGTTCTAACAATATATTAGCTATTTCTTCAATAAAGCTATTCGTTAAAATAGTTTGTTTAAACCTCTGTCACTTAATATCGTTTCAACACTACTACGATACTCTTTTAGAAACCTTTCTCTTAAACCTCTACTATATCTCCTCACACATCTTAAAATAATCCACTTAGCTTCAATAAGTGATACAGGACTATAGTAGATTCAAACTTTAATAAAGCTATTGGAAAGTACCTCTCATAATCCTCTAGCTCTACTTTAATACGAAATAGTGGGAGTAGATAAGTTGTATCTAGTAGTATTCTTACTCTATCCATAAACACCGATCTCCTTTTGAACTTCTTCACTTAACCTCTCAACTTCTCTAAGAGATAGCTTTACAAGATTCTCTCTAAGCCTCTCTTCAACACTCTCAATAGGTTTAATAACAAGTTTTCCGTCTACAATATATGTTTTAACAAAACCACCTTTCTTAATACCAAGTTTTCCCCTAACTTCTTTAGTATAGATCCTCCTCTTACTGTCTCTTAAAATAATTTCTGGCAATCTAAGTACCTCTCTATACTACATGGTATCAGATACTAATACTTTCTATAGAACTGTTCTTAAAAGTTATGTTAGAACTTACTTGAAACCCTACATTATACCTTGTTAGATATTCTATATAGTCTCTATAGTATGTATGTAGATTCTCTAATGGATGTACTCCATAATCAATATCCTCTTCTAGAGCAGTCATTATAGTCTTAGTATACACTAATGCTGTATATAGTGGTGTAGCTGGTTTATCTAGTGTACCAATCAGTCTAGATAACAACCTATAGTATAGTCTATGCTTGTTAATATCTATATACAGTATAGCCTGATCAGGTATTGTCTGCCTAAGCTTCTCTCTAAACAATCTAGCTGTAAACCTATATGGTTCAACACTACAACCACTTATGTCAACTAGTTCTTTACTAAAGAACCCTAATTCTCTAAGAACCCTCATAACACTCAAGTGACCCCTATAACGAATAGTTATTTCACACATATCTCTAGCCTTTATATTCTTAAGAAGAGTTCTCAAACCATCACTATAGAATCCCTCATAAACACCAAGTCCAGGTATTTCAATATCCAAAACCTCACTAAGAGGATCAACGGTTTTAACCATACCATTAACAACTATACGTGCGGGTCTCAAATACTCTTCAATAAGATCTTCTGGACTCCATGTAACCTGATAGCCTATAGGTGGTACTGGTTTTAAAGGTATTCCACCAACATATATTCTAACGTGATCGAGAACGCCTACTCTATGGTAAACATAGCCTACAACCATGTTAGAAAAGCCTGGAGCAAAACCTGCGTCAACAATATAGTATACTTCTCTAGACCTACACAAACTATCATAAATATATGGGTCATAGTCTATAAAGGATACATCAACAACACTATAGCCTCTCTCCAACAACCTCTCAACAACAGCTCCTGCAACACTAGATGGTAGAGCAGTAGCTACAACGTATGCTCCACGACAGAGACTAGCTATTTCACTTGGACTACATGCTCTATAAAACCCAACATTACCACCAATAGCTTCTACAACATCACTCCTATCCATACAATCAATAGCTACAATACTAGAGCCAGCACAATCTCTAGAAAACAATTCAATAGCCAGCCTACCAACAGAACCTGCACCAACAAAACATACATCAACCAACCATAAACCACCACTACACAAACTTCTATAGAGACAAGCTAAACTTAATCAAACACAGTTATACTATGTTATAGAGGAGACTTTATAAAAATAGATGCAATCTCCAACAACACCACTATAATAGACAACTACGTCATAATATGGTTAAACAAGTTTATCTATAACCTTCTTCTTAAACTCTATATCATAAAGTTCTCTTAAATACCTAGACTTAAGTATAGAAGCTAGGCAATCCCTTTTCTCAACAATAACAACTCCTCTATCAAAAACTTTAAAGCAAAACCATGTAGGTGCATAGTCTAGCAACCTAGCATCAACTGGATACCCAGTCCTCTTAGTCAAGTCTTCTGATAAAGAATCTTCATAAACATGTGATTTCCTATAAGGTATTCTATAATTAGTATAGACACCAACATCTATATCACGAAAACTAGAGTATTCTATAAATCCTCCATAAACAACTGCTACCAATACCTCATCTCTACCCATAAGCTCTCTAGCTATTATACTAAGTATCCTCTGTTTCTCACTAGTATCTAGTCTATAAAACTTAAACTCACCCTTATACCTAGGGGTCTTTGGATACATAATCTAGTACCTCACTAACGTATTTTTCAACAAACTCTATACCATTACTAGATTCTCTATAGATCCTAAGATCATCTATACTCCAATACCTATGTATAACAAGATTCTTAAGTGAAACAAGACCTTTCAACACACTAGCTACATCTAAACTTATAACACCATTCTCTAATAGTTTATCAAAAAATCTCTCTATAAGACCTAGCTTCTTCCTTAAAACATTTCCTTAAAACATATAGTCCTAGATCAGATATTGACTCACTAATTAATATAATAGAATATCTTAGTGAGAAACGTGATCTCCTACTATTAATGAATTCTCTAGGACTCATTTTCATAATATCCTTGATCTCTTTTAAACCACTTTCAATATCTTTAATAAGGTTGTTAACGTAGTCTTTATCTAGCTTACACATACTAATTACACCCAGTTATATAGTCTATTATTATAAAGTCTAATATGTCTATGTATTTAAGTAGTCTAGTGTTTCCCTAGCTCTCTTAATAGGTGTGTTGGTGTGTGTATTGTTTCTCCTGAAGAACTCTCTAGAATACTTGGTTTAAGCCTTAATGAAATTGATTGTGCTGGACTCAAGCTTACACTTGATAGAGTATATAGTCTAGAATCAAATGGATTACTAGGTAGGAGTTCTAGAAAGCTTCCAGAGTATAGAGAGGTTATTCCCCGAGATAACGTGTATTTCTTAGAGAGAGGTTCATATCTTATAAAGTATAGTGAATACATACATGTACCCAACGGCTATATAGGACTTGCTATACAGCGTTCATCACTATTGAGAATGGGTGCATCATTATACACAGCTGTATGGGATCCAGGTTATGAAGGACGTGGTTCCGGTCTCTTAGTTGTACACAACCCGTATGGGGTGTATCTTGAGAATGGTGTACAGATTGCACAGTTAGTCTATATAAGAATGACAAGTACAACAAACAAGCTATACCGTGGAATATATTATCGTGAGAAATAAGTACTGAACTAATACTTCTACCTATACCTCTACTAGAATCTCTACTCTTGCTAAATAGGGCTATGGAGAATGAGGGATTATCTACTAAGGATACTCTTATTAAGTAGAGTGTTAAGTGTTTTTAATTGATTGTTCTTGTATAAAGCCTTGTATATAGTCTATTACTGGCTCTATCTCCTCCCTCCATGGAGCTAGTATACTCCATGCTTTATCAGGGTTTTTAGATACTTCTACCAGTATCTCAATCATTTTACAATAGTCTTGATCAGCTCCCTCAACTAGTTTACATAGTCTATCAACACTAACTATGTTCTTTACAGTTATCCTCTCACATGTTGTTTTTAATCCATAATTTTCTGGATTATATCCGTAGGCTTTAAGTGCGTTAGCTACGGCTATTTGGTGCTTCCTTGATGGATTCATGGAAAGCCAGTACCTTATGATCTCGTGGTCTCCATGTAGTGCTATATAGGCTATTCTACCATAGTCTATACTAAGTAGGTCTTTAGCTATAATCCATGGTATAAACTTCTGCATTAAATCAATTGGTTCACACTCAATAATACAGTTATCTAAGTGGTCTATAAACTCATTAACTAGATCCCTATATAGCCCCTCTAAACCAGTCTTATACACTGGTAGATACCTTAAAACACCAAAACATACAGGTCCAGTCTTATGTATAGTTATTGGAACCAGTTCACTTAACAAACTAGCTATACACCATAAAGGATCCCTACCAAGATATACAATTAATTCTCTAAAACCATTTCTAACCCAAAACATACTAGTTCTTAAATTCAATACCAACATCCATGAATAACGAGTATATGGTTTAGCAAAAACAATCCTATCAACACTATCTAAACCACTATAGAGATAAGGCATGAGATCACATGGTAGGTGTTCACGGAGAAAACCTATAATATCATCAATAAAGGCTCGATCAACATTGAAAGCCTTTAAATAAAAACTAGAAAACACAAGACAACACCAAACAACTAGTCCACAAGATATAAATGGATCAAATAAATCTTATATCTCTTACTCAGAAAAACTCTCTACTAAATCATAGCTATACTATATGTAAATGTTTAAAGATAATAGAGATAATGCTATGGTCATAAACAATAATAGTTTTGATAAGTATAGCTGTTAAGATGATGGACACATAGCTAACATCTATACTGTACAATATAAAAAGCCTCTATACATTAATTATTCTAAAAGACTAAAAGTTATAATACTGTGTCCATTAATAGTTTAAAAACTAGTGATTTATATGGTGAAGCTTGTATAATGCTTTCTTCTCAATGTATTTCTCAATTCTCTTAATATCCTTGGTTATTCCATTTATGATAGGGAGTCTCATTCTCCTATAAATCTTAATGTAGACTTTATTAATATAGTATTCTTTGAACTTTATCTCTTAGCACATAGACACTCCTTGGATACATATGCTATAAAACCTTAATGAGCAACTCTAATAGTATTCTTATGTAGTTTATAGAGGGCTCCTAGGTACTTTACACTTAGTGAAGAGGAGTATTAGAGGATACTTGGTGAGCTATAGTGGTTATATTTATCCCTACTAGAAGACTTGTTGAGAAGATAATTATGGAGTTAAGACGTATGTATCCAGAAGATCCTATTTATCCTATGAGGGACTATAGTGATATATTGTATTCTATAAGATACTGTATGAGGAGGGGGAGGAGTAGGAAGGAGAAGATAGTATGGGTTGCAACATGTCTCTTATACTATATTGTCTCTGGACACCCACTTGTTGATGGTAATAAGCGTCTTGCTGTGTCTATCACTAGTTTATACTTGTTAAAGAACGGGTATGTCGTTAATGATGAAATATTATATAGTCTAGCCATATCTATAGCTTGTAGGAAGAAGACTCTAAAGGGTGTATATAGGTGTCTATACAGAAACGTAAGACCAGGAAGAAAGTAGAGAAGATAGTACCACTAAATGTATCAAGACAAGAGATAAGAGTATTCCTCTCCAGTAAGAAGGAGCTACTAGACAGACTAAGAGAATATGATAGAAAAACATAGCTATATGCAGTAGATGTAAATTCATAGCTGATAGAGACAAAGTAGGAGTAGTGAACGTATACCTTAGAGCACTAGAATATCTAGCTCCATGCCATGGGTCATGGGGCACCCACTCAATGACGGATGAAACCAGACTAAAGGGTGGGCTTAGAATAGATGATCCGATGACAATTTATATAAAAACATATACAAACATATAAAGAGGTGAACCCTTCCTATAGTTATAGCAAGTGTTATAGGGGTTTATGGGTATAGTGTTTAGTGGTGTAATTAGGGTTATGTATAAGACTAGATTTGGTATACGTTTCTATGATCGTGAGAGAGAGGCGGATTGTTTAGAGAGAGTTGTTGGTAGAGGGGATTTTGTAGTAGTTTGGGGTCCAAAGAATATTGGTAAGTCAGAGCTTCTAAAGTATTTCTCATACATAGTTAGTGGTAGAGGCTGGGTTGTATACTATATTGATGCTAGAGAGTATATTGCTAGGAAGACTATAGAGGTTTACCCTTCTAGAGACTTTCTAGGGGAGTTCTTGGATATGGTTAGAGACATAGTTGGTGTACCTAGTTATCTACTAGAGTTGTTTGAGAAGGGTATTCGTTTTGGTTTAGAGAAGAAGGCTAGTGGTATACTATGGGTTTTTGATGAACCACATTATCTTTCTAATGTTAAGCCTTTTCTAGAATCAATTGTTAAAAACACTATCTATACTAGCTATGGTAAACCAGTATCTGCTATTATTAGTGTTAGTGATGGATGGTTTATAACTAGTGATGCTATGCATAGTCTACTAGACTATGGTGTTAAACACTTATTTGTTGATGAACTAGATATAGAGTCTTTTAAAATACTGTATAGAGACATAGTATCTATAACAGGTATTAACACTGGCCTAGATGTAGAGACTATATATAGAGAATACACTGGTGGAAACCCTGGATACCTTATAGACCTTCTAAAACATAGCAGTACTAATGAATGGGTTAATAATGCCAGGTATAGCCTTATAAACAAGGTTGTACGTATTGAGAGAGGATCAGGGTTTCCTAGAGAACAAGTCCTTAGATACATAGCTAGTCTACCAAAAACAATCAATATACAGCATATTAGTGTTGATGAATATAGTTTAGTGGAGAAGCTATTAGAAAACAATATAGTATACTATGATATAGCATGTATAGAGACTATAGTTAAACCAGTACTACCAGTCTATAAACTACTTGCTAAAGAATTACTTAAAGAATATAAAGAAACTAAACAAGCTCATAGGTAATACCCTACTCGCTCTATAGTAACTAGAGAGTCCTACGTAGGACACACTACATCTACCGTTCATGGAGCATACTATACCCTAGTCCTAAAAGATTATTATACAGCACAGGTAGGATATTATACAGTATATCAAAAGTTAATCTAAAAACACTTATAGAAAGAATTGCAATACAAGGCATAGAACTACTAGTAAACAAGACAGGTATTCATAGAATAAAGATTAGAGAGAAGAAATACACATATGGTTTCACAGGTAAGGCCGTTTATGGAGTATACTTAAAGAAGTATGAGTACAATATGCTAAAACAACTACTACAACTAGGGGAGATAACAGGTGTTGGAAGGAATAGAGCACTAGGACTCGGTATTACAAAGACAAAGATTGAGGAGATCGAGTAGGATTATCTATAGGGAAGACTTAATAGGTAGTATATGTATATTTTATTATTGATTAAACAACTGTATATACTGGTGATACTTTTTGCCAAAATCTAGAATTGAACTATTAAACCAGATTAGAAGTATTCGTGGTGTTAAAAGAGATTTTATAAACTTTTTAAGAAGGAGGGGTTTAAGAGTTTCATATAGTAGTTCATGGGATGGTATTGTAGATGCTGTTCTTAGTTCTAGAAAGATCAAGGCTAGTGATCTAGAGTATTTCTTGGTTAGAGTTTCTAAGAAACGTGTTGTCCATGAAGTTGTTGAAGAAGAGAGGGTTATTGAGAGGAGGAGGGTTAGGAGAGTTAGTCGTGAAGAGACTAGTGTTAGCTATGTTAAGGGTATGGTTCTTGAGAGAGAGTTTGAGAGTCTAGTTGGTTTACTAGGTTTTGTTTTTGAGAGATGGGTTGGTGGTGCTGGTGGTGAAGTTGGAGACTATGTTGTATATGATCCTAGTGGGGAGGCTAAGGCTCTTGTATCATGTAAGAATGTCTCTAAATTAACAGTAAAACATGTTAATGACTTGTATGCTAATGCTATAGCTTTTGGATACAACTATGCAGTCCTTGTAATAAGTAGTGAGACAAAGGTTATGGAGGGTGCTTCAGAGAGAGCACAGTATCTTGGAATACAAGTTATTGATATAGATAGTCTGCGTAGAAACCTATTATCTAGAAGAAGTATTGATGATAAGATAGGCTACTTGAAATCAACACTATTTGGTTCAAAACTTATAAAAACAGTTACTGAGACAAGACGTGTTGAGAAGAAAAGGTTTAGGAAAGCAGTCTCTCCACTAGTTATGCTCCATGGACTAGTTGTTGAACCCCTACCTACAAGTCTAGATATTATTAGATCGATGCTTGTTAGAAAACACTCTGGAATAATCTTTAGAAGACAAGTTGCTATACATCTTCACAAATACATACTATATCTGGTGCCACACTATATTGTAGAGTATGAGGGTAGAGTACGTGTTGGTAGAAGCTATGAAGGGTTTCAAGGAAGACTTGTAATAGATGCTTCAGATGGCTCATTTGCTAGTCTATCTATAGAAGATCTTGTTGAAGATATAAGACAGTTAAAAGAACCGGGTAAGGTTAAGCTAAAATACATAGTTAAGGTTGTTGATAAGCTTAGTGATAGGGTATTGAATAGAAAGATTATTGACTATATAGTAGATCTTGAGAGGAGATACAAGATCTATGAGGAAGGGATATTCACTGCTAGTGAGTATATATTAACTCCAAGAGAACTTATTGAGAAAGGAAAAGCTGATTATATTGATGAAGCTATTGAGAGTATAGAGGAAGAACACGAGGAAGGTATTGAAGCAGTATATGCTCCTAGGAAGCAGGATATAAGAATAACTAGTAAAGAGACAGTATACCTACCATACTGGTGTATAGAATGTGAAGTACTACCTAAAGGAGTTAGGAAAGAAGCATGGGCGGAAGCATATGTAAGTAAACCAGATATCAATATAGAGCCTTGTCCATGGAGAAAGAAGTACTGAGACCAGCCACCATTACCACAGCTATATAGGTTGGTATCATTATTAAAACTACCTATTCTAGTCTCTAGAATTCTCCATGGAGGCTTCTCATTGGAGTAGTCTAACTAACTTCCATGTTTAACCGGGGGGTTAACTACCTACATTTCCACTGGAGAATATAGGGGAGCCTCCATGGAGCTCCGTTTACATAGGCTGTTTTAGAATGTATAGATGATGGCATGGCTGTAGAGCTATTTCGCCTCCCTTTATGGAGGTTGTTTAGAATGTAGTTATGTATGGTTGTGGTGTCTGCTAATTCTCTAGTATTGTTTTGCAGTAGGAGACTCTACTGCATGTTATGGTTAATTTTTATAAGTGTGTCTAAGTTATCTATTTAGTTGTCCTATGTAGTGTCTCTATGCATAAGGGGTGTTTGTTATGTTGAGAGTTGGTGAGTTGTTTTGGTATAGGTTTTACAAGTTTACTATAGTTCTTATACTTGTTATAGTGGGTTTTCTAGTGTCTTTCTTTACTGGTGGTTTTGTACTAGTTGTTGGTGGTTTTTGTGAGTTATGGGCTAGTCTTGCAATGGTTAGTAAGATTGCTTTAATACTTGGTATTATATTTGTTGTTCTACTACTTATATTGATAATTGGCTTTTTCTTTAAGATTAGATATATTGTTGTTTATAGGAGGTTTTTCAAGATCCTTATGCCTATGCTATTCATACTGATCATAGTATTGGCTGTAATATCTAATGTTATAGTACTACCTGGTTCTGGAAGCTATGTTATGGAGAACTATGTAGAGTATATTGAGGATCCATTAACAGTTACTATGACCCGTATCATACCGTTAGAGACTGCCTATGCTTATGCTGTATCGTTACTACAAGTACCTACACACACTATATACGTTGATGAAGCATATATCTACTATAACGGTAGTGTAGCTGTATATAACTGGGTTGTAGAACCAGAGGGATTCTGGAACCAGATTGGCAGGGATAGTCTTGGAGTAATACTTGTTGATGGAGTATACCCTCCTAAGGTAAGAATGGTTGAGAAAGACCTATACTGGAGTCTCCATAGAGTAAGGCTTACACCACTATATGTTAATAGTCTTCTTAGAGAGTTAAAAGCACTAAAAATTGATGTAAAGCCATTATATGAAGACAATATTGATGTTATAATGGATGGAGAAGTCTACATACTAATACCCTTAAAGACATGGATTACTGGATGGGATTACTCAATACCAGTACTCTACGGCTATGCAGTAGTATATAGTGATGGGAGTGTAGAAGTTGTTGAAGCAGACAAGATTATGGAACATAGTGTATTAGGAGAAATTTTTAGGAAATACAAGATACCAGTTGTACCAGAAGTTATAGCACGTGAATGGATTGAACAACTAAGGTGGAGCCCTGGCTACTGGGAAGTAGTATTGTATCATAAGACTTTTGAAATACGTGATATTGGTGTTAATCCACAGCCATACCTAGTATTTGATGAAAGCGGTCATCTATACTGGCTGTTTGTTGTTGAACCTAGTGGTGAAAGCTATGCTGTAAAATACATTATATACGTTGATGCAGAATCTATAGAACCCCGCATACTAGTCTATCAGCCTAAAGATCCATTAATAGGTATTAGTAAGGTTGAGACATATATTAAGAAAGCTCATCCAATGTATGATTGGGGACAGTTTAAGCTGGCAGAGCCAATACCAATTATAATTAATAACACACTATACTGGAAGGTAACAATTATAACACGTGATGGACGTGGAGTTGTATCACTAGACATGGTTGATGCAAAGACTGGTAATGTCTATAGCCTATCTGTTGAGAAAAGCCTATCTATAAACGAATTCTACAACTTCCTAGCAGAAACTATTGTAGCTAATATAACGTATACAAATGTATCCCAGGTAGCAAATATTTCAACAACACTATCTAAAGTTAGAGAACTTGAACAAAGAGTTGAGAAAATGATTGATGAACTAGAGAGTATTCTTAGAGAATTGAGGGAGTTGGAGAAGATTCTAGAGAATCGTACAGAAACTCCATAAAACCACTATTGCTTGGAGAAGCTGTTAATAGTTTCAGAGTATGTGTCTCTTTTTATTGACAATAAACGTTTATTGTAGACTATATGATCTAATGTATCCATGTCATTTTATTGTGACAATGAATCTATAATCTAATGACCTATATATAAACAATACTATATTATCTAAACAGGTGTAGAGGATATGAGTAGTGTTAAAACAATATTATTACTAAGTCTACTAGTTGTAGCATTAATATCTTGTTCAATAATATATCTAGCAGTACAACAGTATAGTGTAGAGGGATCTAAAACACCAGAGTCGCCAACTAGTGGAGACTCTTCTACAAAACCACCTAGTAGTAGTGGTATTGGTAGAGTAGAGTTTAGCTATAGAAGCTCTATGGATAATAGCTTTATAGAAATGAATAGTAGAGATTATTTAAAGAACATGCTCTATGGAGCACTCTATTTGAAGAGCCTATTCACTAGTATATCAAGACCCTATGCACCATATGGTTATGGACCAGCATACTATGGGCCAGCCTATGTTTATGAGATAGGTACATTAAAAGCTACTGTTGGAGAAACCGTTGCTACTGGTACAACTGCTGGTGTTGAAACTCCTGAAAGACTTTATTCTAGAACTAATGTACAAGTTGAGGGTATTGATGAAATAGATATTGTTAAGACTGATGGTGAATACATATATGTTGTAAAGAATGTTTATGAAGAAAACTTCACTGGATCTAGACTATATATATTAAAGGCTTATCCACCAGAAAATCTCAGTATTATATCTAGAGTTTCTTTTGAAGAATTCTATACTAATGGATTATACATATATGGTGATAAGATAGTTGTTGTTGGAGCTAAGAATGTTTATAGAATACTTGGTTATCCAGGGAGTGTTAAAGGTGTTTATGGTAGAGGAGAGGCTTCAGTCATAGTTTATAGTGATATACCAGAGACCTATGTTATTGTATTAGAGTTTAATGGTAGTAGTACTAGTGTTGTTGATACACATGTTGTTGATGGATGGTATGTTGATTCAAGACTATATAATGGAGTATTGTATTTAGTAACATCTATTGAACTGTCAATATATGGTAGTGAGCCATACATACCACGTATTAATGGTGTTGAAGTAGATACTAGTAAGATACTTATAGCTTCTAATGATTATCCAGAAACATATTCTATAATATACTGTTTAAGCTTAGATAACATGGCTGATAATGTGACAGTATTTCTACATGGCAGTACTAGCCGTATATACATGAGTTTTACAAGTATCTATCTAATAGGCTATTCTAGTGACTACATGGTTATACTAAAGAGTATTGTAGACTATATTGATAACACTAGTGTTAGAGAAGAGATTATAGAGGTTTTAGACTCAGACAAGCCTGTTATAGAGAAAGCTATTACTGTATATAGGATTTTAGAAGACTATGTAGAATCTAGTGGTTATGGTTTAGTAGTCTATATTGATGGAGAGAAGACCATTATACCATTTAATGATACTCGTAGAAAGATTGTTATAGAGAGGCCATTCTACTACAACCCACTAGTAAATACTACAATATATAGGTTCTCTTATAAAGAACTAGAGTTAGAGTATGTTGGCTCTATCAAACTACCTGGTCGTTTAATGGATCCATTCTCTATAAACGAGTTTAATGGAACACTACGTGTAGCACTACACAATAATGTACATGATGACAACTCTTTATACATACTAAACATATCTAGTATGGAGGTTATTGGAAATCTAACTGGTATTGGTAAGGGTATGGATATATATGCTGCTAGATATGTTGGTAGTAGAGCATATCTTGTAACATATCGTAGAAAGGATCCATTGCTTGTAATAGATGTTAGTGATCCATATAAACCTGTTCTCCTAGGTAAACTAGTTATGCCTGGCTATAGTGACTACTTACACCCACTAAATGATACTATACTACTTGGTATTGGTATGGATGAGGATGGCTCTCTTAAAATACAGACATATAACGTTAGCGATCCATTGAATCCATCTATCATATCCACTATTAGTGTTAGAGGAGCATATACTAGTGTGTTTGGTGATTATAAAGCATTTACTATAAACACTAGAGACCACTACTTTATAATACCAGTTATGAAGTATGGTGGGGTAAATGGCTTCTATGTTATAGAGTATGGTAGTAGTGGAAAACTAGAACTTAAGGGTACTATTAAGGTTGAGGATCCATTAAGAAGCGTATTTATTGAAGATACAATATACGGTATTGGTTATAGACTAGTAGTAGCAGTAAATGCTATAACTTTAGAGAGAATAAACACTATAGAAATAGCTTAAACATATGATATTTTTAAGGAACTACTAAAAATAGCTTACTCATCTCTAGTTCACCACTTTAGTAAACTTTTTTACATAAGTTAACCAAAGTAGTTAACTGGTAATATATTGTCTAGAGACCTAAGATTTAAGTTAAAGCTGGTGATAGGTGTCTTATCTATCCTACTATCTATAATGTGTCTTAGAGTATGTATTGTTAGGAGTAAAGTTATTTATGAGATTATATATTTTTCTATAGCTTTTCCTTCTATACTATTTATTCCATCAATAGTTATTGAGTCTATTGGTAAGAAGTTGTGGGAAAAACATGGTTGAATGCGGGGGTCTGCCTTATGGCGGGGAGCTTATAGGCTATTGTGAAAGAAGTCTTATCTATATAGCATTCTGCATAGTTTATAGTTCAAGACATGCTGATTTCGTCTATGTACTTAATTATTTATCGTTTATAATAGCTGGTAAGACTATATTTAGGTTTTCTAGTAGAGATAGAGTTTCTAGAGAGTGTATTGACTGGTATATACTTGATACATTTCTTAGTATAACACTTGGACTGTCACTGTCTTGGATATACTTCTCTCTAGCTTAGGTGATAATATGCCAGTAGCTGTAATAGTTGATTTAATTGGTTTTAGAGAATTAGGTGTTGATAAAAGAATAGAGGTTATAGGCTATGTTAGAGAACTTGTTAATAATCTATATAATAGATTTAGAAAGTACTGTCCTGTTAAACCAGCTATAACACGTGATGATTCAATAGAGTTTGTTGTTATTGATTGGAAGCCTATAGCTTTCTTTATACATAGTCTGCTTGCTAACAATATAGGCTTTAAAATAGGCTTAGGTGGTTTTAGAATAGATATTTGGGGAGATAATGCTGATGAATGTGATGGACCTGCTTTCTGGTTTGCACGTAGGGCTCTAGAATCTCTAAGTGAGTGTAAGAATTTCTGTATTAAAGCACTATATGAAAGTGGAGCATCAACTAATGAAGTACATGTACTAACTAATATAATGTTATACTATATAATAGTGTCATCTCTAAAGACTATGGCTAGGATAAGGTATTGTCTAGAACTTATATGGAATAAGAGAACAGTATCTGATATAGCTAAGCTTTATAGAGTCTCAAAAGCTAGTGTAAGTAAGACTTTGTCTAAAACACCTTGCTATATACTAAAGGATATTGTAGGAGTTTCCTATACAAGATTGTTAAGAGGTAATGTTTATAAGTTAGACCAGCTATATCTATGTTATCAAATCTCCATAAGATAGTATGTACTAGTATATATGGTATATGCTAGTATATAGGTGGTACTGAAATGTTGTTATGGCTAGTGCTTGGAGGTTTTGCAGCATTCCTTGTAGCATGGATTAATGGAGCTAATAATGCTGCTAACGCTATTGGTACAGCTGTTGGTAGCCGTGCACTAGATATTAGGAGAGCATTGTATATAGCTGCTTTCTTTGACTTCTTTGGAGCTATGTTGTTTGGTAAGTTTGTATCTAAAACACTTCTTAAGGGAATTGTTGATACAAGTTCTTTTAGTGAACCCTCCATAGTCGTCTATGGTATGATTGCTGCCTTACTAGCTACTGGCTTATGGGTTGTTATAGCTACATTGTTTAAGATACCAATGAGTATTAGCCAAGCTATAGTTGGTGGTGTAATGGGTTTTGGTCTAGCAACACTTGGTGTAACTGGTGTTAATTGGGGTAAGATTATAGAGATTGTTGTTGCATGGCTTGTACTACCGTTTATGGGTGCTGGTATAGCTCTTGCATTCTACTTCCTACTCTATAAGAGGCTTATGTATCTTGGTAAGCGTGCTCTACTACTTGCTGGTGATACACTATTGTTTACACTAATATTTACAACAGTATTCCTACTAAACGTTAAGACTTTGAAGACAAGTGATCTAATATGGGCTCTTAGCATAAGCCTACTATCATCAAGTATTATACTAGCACTATTCCATGCAATAGTCTATAAGACAATGCCAAATGATATAGAGCTTGCCCGTAAACACGTATTCCGTGTACTACTGATAATATCTGCTGCAGCAATGGCTTTTAGCCATGGAGCTAACGATGTAGCTAATTCTGCTGGACCACTAGCCGGTGTACTCTATGCTATACGTGAGGGATCTGTTCCACAGACAGTACTTATACCATGGGAAGCACTTGCTTTTTCAGCAGCTGGTATTGCTATTGGTATTCTTGTATGGGGTTACCAGGTTGTAGAGACTATTGGTGAGAAGATTACTGTTCTTAGTATAGAGACTGCTTTTATAGCACAGTTTGCAGGCTCAATAGCTATACTCATAGTCACACGTCTAGGACTACCAGTATCAACAACAGTTTCTATAGTAGGAGCTGTAGCTGGTATAGGCTTTGCACGTGGTATAAAAGCTGTAAACATAAAGACACTGGCTACAATTGTTAGTACATGGTTTCTAGCATTCCCAATAGTAGCTGGTATGTCAATGGGGTTCTACTACCTACTATCAACAATACCATTTCACTAAATAGAATAAGTCTTCTAACTAACAAGTATCCTTAACTCATTAGGTGGTTTGTATAATAGACCCGTTTCTCTAAGAACTTCCCTCCCAACAAGCGGTCTCCTTATACCTATTGTTGTATAAGCACTACATAGAATACTTAAACCGTTAAACTTGACTACTACTTTAGACACTCTAAGCTCTATACTTCTCCCAATAGCTGTTCTTGCAACAACTTTAGGTTCTTCAAATAAGTTGAGCTCTAACTCTACATAGGTATTTAGAGGTATGAGAACTCCTCCTTGAAAACCAGTATCAATAACTAGCTCTACTTCAACACTCCTAGTTCCTAACGGGTTCTGGACAATAGCTTTAACCACTGGTGTATAGTTTAGCTCCTTATCTTTAAAATAAGTGTTCATAGAATAGCTCACCATGGTAAACCTATTTCTAACTCCCTAACCTCTTCTCTATACGGTAGCTTAATGACTAGAGTATGTAGTCTACATTCTCTTCTAATACTCTCTAAAGCTTCTTCATAACTATTGAATACTCCTACAAACTTCTTATCACATATAACAGCATACCCACTACCATACTTTTTAAGTGCTTCAGAATTATCCTTTAAAACTCTAATATTCTCTTCATAAGACTGTTCCAACATAGTCCATAGCTGGACTTCCTTAAGATCATATCTACCCTCTATCCACTGCCTTATAGCTTCTTCAAAAATAGATACAATAGACCTATCCTCAAGTGAAGCAAATGTCTTAACAAGCTTATAGAGTTCTTCATCAAAGTTCTTTATAGCTACCCGCCTTGTCCTCCTTAAACGGTTAACCACGTTCATACAGTTACCCTAGTTGAACTAGTTAAACCAGTTATATAGCTCTTTTCTACAATACATTCTAAAGCAATTTAGTAAATAGTAGAGTTAAGGAGGACAGCCTATAGAGTTCTCCATAAAATTACTAAATTCTCAACCATATAGACACTCTCCATTACTAACTTACTAAAGCTGGTAGAAAACAAATATCTATAGAGTGTTTAAGAATAGAGAATAGAATATAGTATGTACTATCCTCTCTTCCTCTTATAAACTACAATAAGTGCTCTAATATAGTCAGCTGCATCTTCACAAGCGTTAGCTGCTTCCTCTAGATCAAGGTTTAGATCGTGTAGTAGTATTGCTAGTGTTAAAGGCTTCAACTTATCACCATACTCTAGTAGTTTACTACGGTTATCAACATCAATCATATCAGCTGCTTCCTCTAGTGCCTCTATTTCATCAGTAGTCTCACGTGCGTAGTCGTAGTCTCCATTAAGTAGTGCTTTAACAGCTTCACATACACGTTTAGTAGCCTTATACACCTTACTAGCCATACGTTCTAAACCATCCCTTAGATCAGCTGGTATCTCTAGGTATGGTATTATAGAGAATGTACTAGCAGCATCCTTAACATGATCAGCTATAACCTCTATTCTCTTAATAAGATGGAATAAATCCTCCTTAATCTCCGGATCAATCTCTTCTCTCTCAAGAAAATACACCATCTCCCTCCTAAGATCATCGGCACGCTTCTCAGCATCCATAGACTCAGCAAGTTCTCTACGTGCTTCACCAACCCTTAGATCGTTGAAATACTTTATAGCTGTCTTAAAATGTTCTACAACATCATCAATTTCACCAATATACTTATACATAAGCTTGTTGAAATCCTTCATAACCTCTATCTGTATCAATACACTCACCTTTCTCTACCACCACGTATATACATTCTATTTAGGTGTATGTAGAGGGGAGATAATAAACTATAGCCCTTGTATCTAGAGAGGCGTTAAACAACCAAGTATATATACTAGTAGATACTATTAATCCATAACAACAGTGTATGTGGAGTTGTATAAATAGTTGAAGAAAGCATATACTCTAATACCCATGTTCTTAATAACACTATCAATAATACCACCAGCTACTATACTAGCTAAGCCCATGGTATCAACTGGTGATATACTAGTATACGATATTGTTAGTACAGAAACATACTATAATGTCAATCAGACAAGCCCTTATGCAGCATACTTTACAAACACTACAATATGGTCTCGTATAGAATTGACAATAGTAAGTATTAATGAGACACACATAGTATTGAATAGTACATTAATAGACACTAATAGTACAAAAGATATGGAATCTATTGGTGAGTCAAGAAACACTACAATAGATATAACAAAACCTCTTAGTGAGTATATAGGGATTATAGTAGATCCAAGTAACATACCAGAAAACGGTGTTTATGAAAATACTTCATCTGGAGAAGTATCTTCTGGACCATACACACTATATATTAGAGCAGAGTATTGTAGAGATAAGGGTGTTCTTAAAAAACTACATATAAAGTATACTATTAATGTTACAATGTCTGGTTTAGAGAATATGAGGTATGTTAATGAAATACACTACAGCCTTATATGGACAAGTATAGAGGATGTAGAGCTCCAGGAACAATTGAATACAAAGACTTACTCACCACCTAAAATAACTGGTAATGTTACAGTTAGAGAAGAAGGGGGAGGAGATGTATTCTACATAGTAGTTATTGGGTTTATAGTACTTATACTACTGGTATTAGTTGTATTGTTTAGAAGGATGATATATAGGAAGTAATAGAAAATAAATGTATAGTAGAGAGAGTAATTAAAGATAGTAGCTACTGGATAGTAGAGTGTAGAACTAGATATGATACCATACTAGCCCCCAACACATATTATATCCTTAAGCTTCTCCTCATACATTTGCTTCAATAACTCACTCTGACTAACAATAAACTTAAGAGCTTCAACAAGTTCATCAACCTCCTCCTTTACATTATAGATATAGTAGCTTGCACGTACAGTACCCTGTATACCAAGACGATAGTGTAGTGGATGTGCACAATGCATACCAGATCGTACAGCTATACCGTATAGTTCATCAAGTGCTTTACCAACAACATGGTGGTGGAGACCTGGTATGTTAAACGATACAACACCACCACGATATTCAGGATTCCTTGGACCATAGACTTCTATTAATCCTTCAAACTCTTCACTAAACCTCTTAAGAGTATAGCTTACAAGCTCTCTCTCATGAACCCTTACATTCTCCATACCAATCTTCATGAGGTACCTTGCTGCTTCAGCCAACCCTATACCACCAGCTATGTTTGGTGTACCTGCTTCAAACCTCCATGGAAGGTCATGCCATACAACACTATCTAGTGTAACATCCTTGATAGTATCACCACCTACTTTAAAAGGCATCATCTCTTCCAACAACTCCCTCCTACCCCACAATACACCAGTACCTGTTGGACCAAGCATCTTATGTCCACTAAATGCTAGGAAGTCTACTCCAAGATCCCTGACATCTGTTGGTGTATGTGGTACACTCTGTGCTCCATCAGCAACAGCTATAGCTCCAACCTCGTGGGCTATCTTAACAATCCCTCTAACATCATTTATTGTACCAAGAACGTTGCTCATGATCGGGAATGCTATTACACGTGTACGTTCTGATACAAGTTCTTCATATTGTTCATACTTCAACAAACCATCATCAGTTATGTCAACATACTTTATCTTAAGATTCTTCAACTTAGCAAGGTTTCTCCATGGAAGCATGTTACTATGGTGATCCATTACAGTAAGTATGATCTCATCACCCTCCTCTAGATTAGGAAACCCCCATGCGTAAACGAGTATGTTCATAGCATCTGTTGTATTGTTACAGAATACTACTTCATCCCATGAACGGGCATTAATAAACTTAGCAAGAACCTCGTGAGCCTGTTCATACAATTCACTAGCTTCCTGGCTCAACGTATGTAGTCCACGGTGGATGTTAGCATTATACTTGGTATAGAACTCTACAATAGTGTTAACCACTTGTATAGGCTTATGAGTAGTAGCCGCATTATCAAAATATATAAGTCTACGACCACCAATCCTACGCTCAAGTATGGGAAAATCTCTACGGATCTCATATGGATCTAACAACTTCTACACCACCAATACTATAGAATTACACAAACAATATAAAATACCTTAACTACAATAAGCTATATCAACAAGTATAGTCTATAGATTTAGATATAGGTGTATATTTAGTGAATAACACAAACCTATTTATCAATAGAAATAAAGAGATTGACTATATAGTAGGTAGGATAAGAGCATTCCCTAAACCATCTATGAAACATCCAAGAACTAGGAGAATACTTACATTAATAGGACCTAAAGGTGTAGGTAAGTCAGCGATTCTTAAGAGAATATACTCTATAGGTATAGAAGATACTTGTATCGTATATATTGAGTTTAAGAGTATGTATAGAAGTGTAGATGAACTACTATATGATCTTATAGAACAGTTAAGGAATACATTAAACCATTACATGAAAATCCAGTATAAAATCAAGGAGTATGGGTTAAGGCTGATCAATAAGTTTATAGAAAAGTATGTAGGTATAGAAGTCCGTGATCTAGATTTTGTTAAAAAGTATAGTGATAAACCATTTACTCTATTTAATGAACTAGTAGAGTATTTATCAGATAC
>CAYZRH010000019.1:0-11035 GCA_964480805.1 uncultured Desulfurococcaceae archaeon | reverse complement strand
AAAACACTAGAGCAACTAGGTTATAAGGATTTGCATAAAATGTTTATACATTACTTATCTAAGACACAGGAATGGGGTTTTAATGGGGTTAAAGGCTATCCAATATATATTCTATCAACTAGTGACTATACATACTATCAATACATAGCATCTATGATAGGCTATATAGAGACTTTATACATTAATGAACTATGTAAAAAGGATTCTATAGAACTTCTTAAAAGAGTTTCTATAGAGAAGAGTGTTTTAATTAAAGATAATGTTTATGATAGAGTATATAGCTTCCTAGGAGGTAATCCAGCTTTACTAATAGATTTTGTAGATAGAGTAGTTTCTAGAGGTTATAGAGTAGTTGATATAGATACTGCTGTATATGTACTAAACAAGTTAGTAGAAGAGCTATGGATACAATTAAAACATCTACTATCAAATAGAGAAGTAGAGTTGTTGAGAAAGTTATGCAGAAGCATCTCTATAAGTAGAGAGTATAAACAACTATTAGATAGCTTGGTTAATAAGAACATAGTATATTATGTAGGAGATAAGATCTTGTTTTCAAAACATGTTGTTAAGAAACACTATATGTAAGAATATCGGTTAGATCATACTAGTTTATAGAACTGGGTTATACTCCTATAGCTAATAATAGTTAATGGCTTTTATAGGAGGAGAGTAAAAAGCTTTAGATATATAGAAGGTTTCTTATAGACTATTCTAATAATTAATAGTGATATAATAGCTATTGCTAGGACTACTAGAGTTGTCTCTATAGGCTCTTGTATTGGTGGCACGTTTTCTACATAGTAGAACTTTGTCTCATAACCCTTGTTTCCAAGGCTATCATATGCTACTACTGTCACATTGTATTTACCGTCTTCATACAATGTTGTATCCCACTCATATGATATATTTGCTTGTTCTGAATCATAGGTTTGGTAGTGTACTAGTGTATCGTTTATATAGATCTCCATTTTGACTACATGGTTTGTATCATTAGCTGTAGCATTTATCCATACAGTACCATTTACCATAACAGTTTTGGTGATGTAATGTGTACTGTTGGCCCGAGGTTGTCAACTCTATAGTAGTATACTGTAGTATTAGTGTTACCTGCTTCATCATGTGATACTAGCTTAGCCTCTATAGTTGAGTTATACGGATATGATGATAAGTCGACGGATGCATTCTGCAGACCAGGTGTTGTAGTGTTATAGACTATTGTATCATTTATATATAGTTCTGCATATGAGAATGCTTGTGCATCACCTACATCAATTGTTATATCAGCCCTACTTCCAACATAGCTATTGTTTTCTGGAGAAACTATGTATCCCCATGGAGCAGTATTGTCTGGCTTAACATAGACTACGTCAGAACTACTAAAACCATCCTTGTCAATAAGTATAGCTTTAACCTCAACAGTACTTCCATCTGGATAAGCTGTAGTGTTTAGATAGTAGGTGTTATAGCCTATAGCACTAGAGCCTGTAAAGACTTTTTTTAAGTTCTTCATTAACATAGATCTCCATTTTGTCAGGATTGTTATCGCTACCATAGATCTTTATTGGATAATATTTGCCTGAAACCCATGTATAGTTCTCTGGAGAAACGATCTCTACATAGGGGTGTACATTAGATACACGGTAGTAGTATACAGTCTTGTTAAAGTTTCCTGCATAATCTATAGTCATTAGAGTAACCTTATGCAATCCATCATCAACAGTAGATGAATCCCAGTAATAGCTAGTGTTTGTACCGTAGACAACACCCTCAAGTCTATCATCAAATAGTAGAGACAATGCAACACCCTGGTTATCACCATCAGTAACATTAATCTCTACAAGACCAAAAACGATACTATTATTCTCTGGAGCCTCAATATAACCCCATGGCCTAACAGTCTCTCTAGACACTGGACTACTATCGTATGGCTGGCAGTCTAGATTATTACCAACAAGGCTCTCGTTACCTGGATCAAGTATTTCTTCTGGATCAACCCAGTCTGCTAGACTTGCATCATCTAGTAGCTCTGGCCCTGTTGTTGAACCCCAGTAGTCTAGTGTAGCATTCACATAGCCTTCAGCATATACTCCAAGCCTTCCATTACTTGTTATATTGGAGTAGTGTATCTCTATAACACCACTAGTATAGTCCTCAACATATACTCTATCATATTTTGTAGTAGAGTTTCCATTCCCAGCTATGTCTAAGTAGTAGCCTTTAAACCCAGGTTCTGCTAGACTATATACGTATACGCCATACCATGAGTTATCATATACTCTTGTATTTACAACAATAGCGTTTGAAGAGGATACGTATATGCCTTTCTGGAATCCATGTATACTAGAGTTTATTACTGCAACATATTTTGAACTACGGATGTCTACCCCAATTGATGAAGTATATGATACACCCTCTATATTAGAGTTGTTTATAACAACGTGTTCCATACTGGAGAGCTTTACACCATAAGCGTTTGTATAGACAGTTATATTGTTTAGGTATAGTTTTTCTCCATTACTAGCTTGGATCCCCTCATTATATGTGACTACATCTTCTACAACAAACCATTCTGTACTACTGATTGTTATATCATTGCCTGTGTCAACAGTTATAGTAGTGTCTCTAACCCATCCAGCAGTATTAAATGTTTGTACACCTTCATAGTGTGTATCAAATGATGTATTGTCTACATTTAGGTAGAGTGAGGAATATGCATATACACCCTTCCAACCATGTATTTCTGAACCAACTATATTAACTCTAGAACCACTAGTACTGTATACTACATAGACATTATTTTCTACTGAGGCCCATGTGTCCTCAACATATAGTTCTGAACCTGTAGAATATACTCCATGCACATAGTCTACTAGAGCTTCTAGTCTAGAATCAACTATGGTATTATCTGTACTATCCTCTAAATATACTATAGATCTAGTGCTAGATGATGTATAGTATGGTGTTTCATAGTATGTTAGATTTGAATATACTATAGATAAATTAGTTGATTCTACAGCCTCTACTAGACCAGGATAGCTTAGATATACTGGTGTTTGAGACATGTTTATAGTAGACCACTGTATAGTTACATCACTTGTATTAGACACTAGTACTCCATGCACACTAGTCTGAACACCCACTATACTAACATTATCTACTATGATAGACTGGGAGTCGTAGACTGCTATACCTACTACAGCATCACTAATCAATAGATCCTCTATAGTAATGTTTCTAGAATTAACAATAATAACTTCTCCAATACCACTAGATTCTTCACTAACAACAGTATTTGTAGTATTAACAATATATACTAGCCCCTCCCCCTTAATAGTAACATCTGTTATGTACTGATACACGTTTGAACCATGCATAAACCATATACCGCCCATGTCTATAAACCTGATCTTCTCAATAGATACTCTATACGATGCATCTACTTTATCAGAGAAGAATATTCCAATAGGCATTCCCGATACATTATTATCAACAATATAGATATTTGATGAAGCTAGACTAGTGTAGATGCCTACAAAGCCTATAAAGTATCCAGCACCAGGTCCATAGACATTGTTTCCAGTAATGTTTACATAGGATTCACCACCAACATAGACAACATAACCTCTATAGGCATAGGTATTTGGAGCACCCATAATCTCTAGAGTAGAGTTTGTAATAGTTATGTTAGAACCAGATACTCCAGTATATACTATGTCTCCACCATACCCACTAAGCCTTATAATATGAGAGTTCTCTACATACAATACACTATCCGAGCCCATAAGGAATATAGTCCTTATATCGGATCCTACTGGGCCTGAAGCATACATTGCTATATATGATTTTCTTACATAGAGTTCTCCATCTACTATGTAGAAGAATGATGGGTAGTTGCTTAATGGTGTAGTCCATGTTGTATTGTAGAGAGTTATACTAGGCTTATATGCTCCATAACCTGATGTAGATATAGTGTATCCACTCTTTATTATAAAGCCTGTGTCTCTAATATATACTGTAGTTTTTACAGGGTTTACTGATGCAGTAACTACTCGTATACAGTACTGTCTTTGAGAATCTATGGTAGAGTCTCTAATATCAAGTAGTCTAGAGTTGTATAAGTAGATTGTATAATCTTCTAGAACAGACACTACTGACTCTATACTCGTGTTATAGAGGTATATGCTTGAGTTATAGAGCCCTAGTACCGCTACTGTAGGATCGTACTGGCTTGAACCACAATAGTTATCTCTAATAACTGTATTAGTTATCTCTACACTAGAGTTGTATACTATAATAGGTTGTACAACACTATCAAGCTCTAAGTTATCAATTGTTGTACTAGAGTGTGTGTTTACAAGGATTACCTGGTATCCAGAATCTATTGTTGATGGAGGAGTAGTGTCTCTATAGTAGACTAGTGGTTCTCCTAAAGCATTTGAAGTATTCTCTATAACTAGTGGTTCAAAGCTTAGGTAGCTTGTGACTTGAAAACTAATACCTTTATCTAACACACTATCTCTAATAACAACATGCCTATTACTTAGATCTGTTGAATAGCCGTGATAGTATATAGATGATCTACCGCCGAGTAGTGTAGAGTCTATGATATAGAGATCTGATGTAGAAACCTCAACACTCAACAACGATACTCTATCTGATTCAGGGACTTTTATTGTAGAACCTTTTATTGTAAGGTTTGTATTTCTAATATATATTGGCATGTATGAACCTATTGTTGTATCCTCTAAATAGCTATCTCTAACAACTATATACGCTCTATTATCTGTAGCATACTTGGCTACTGAATATATTAGATATGTAAATGATCCTTTAGCATACACGTTATCTAGTGTAATATGTGTGTCCTTGTAGAAGTATACCTTTAGTAGATAATAAGCTGATACATCTATTAGTCCAAAACATGTATTATAGATGTTTACTATACCACTAGTATCTATGTATAGTAGGTTTGTACTACTTGTTGTACCATTATATCTAGAGCCTACTAGGTCTAGTGTTGCATTGTATACGTATATAGCTGAAGCCTCTATAGTCATGTTGTAGAGGTCTGCATCTCCAGTATGTGTAGCATTACCTTTTATACGTAACCCTGTTGTAGAACTATAGCCTAGATCGTATAGGAAACTGTCTCTACCATATAGTTTACCCCCTTCCTCAACATATATTGAGTATTTATAGTTTGTACCAGACTCTATAGTACTACCATCAACAATCCATAGAGCACCACCTGGTTTAACATATATATTGTATTGTCCATTACTAGATGGCTTCATTACTATAGTAGTATTTATTAATGTAAGATTACCGCCATTCTCAATAATAATGTTACCAGATACTTCAACAACTTCATCCTCCCATACAGTAGGCTCTGTAATAACTATATCGCTTGCTAGTCTATAGTCTATTGAATTAATGGATGGTAGTGGAGGCAATAGTGTTACTAGGAGTAGTATTAGTAGAGACATAGAACAGGTATTATTAATGTCATACCGATCATAGGGTTTCTCTCTCACAGTTAGTCCAGCAGTACATATGAAGATCTATGAATATGGTTCAACCCTATTTTATAAATATAAGTTTATAAGTATCTTTATCTACTACTATTATATATACATAATGTACTAGTAAAATTTCTTAGTACAATACTATTAAATTCTATATCAAAACTACTATAATATTTTAATAATTGATTATAGAGATCCCTAAGAATCTCTTTATATATTTACTTATGTTTCTACATAAGTGATTACTAGTTTAACTTCTATTCCTCTCCAGTGGTTATGGTTTGCCCTCCATTTGGAAAGTTTTCGCTATACACTAGACATTTTTATACAAAGTATATGCAAGCACATAAAATCTACTGTGGCAAGGAATTAAACTATGTTATTTATATCTATACCACTCCTATTTTTATTACATTAGCTATGGCTATATTGTGTAGTATCATATTTATTAAGGACACGTATTGCTTCTATCCTAATTTATGCTAGAGAGAATAGAAAGTTAATATCTTTGTAGATATAAGTATATAATTAGTGATAAACATGTCTAGAAATATATCCAAGCAGAGCATGTGTGAACATGTCCTTGACTCTTTCTCTACTTTATTCGAATTCCCTGTAGAACTCCATTTTTTGTTAAGGAATAAGCAACTGCTTGTATTTTTACTGAAGAAGAATTCCAGGTAATAAAGAAAAAATTAGTAAAAATACTTGAAATAGTTCCTGAAGAACTTAAAGACTTAATCCTAGTATATAGAGATAAAGATAGTGGTAAATACTATGTAGTTGGTCTTGATACTCTACCAAATAACTTAGCAGATACTGTAGAACAGTGGCTTTTACCAGATCCTTTACTATTATCTGCTTTAGATAGAATAGAATTAAGTAATGGAAGAATAGTTGTAGAGAATGAATTTGTTGCTGAGGCAATAGAAGATCTGTCTAAAGAAGAGCTAGCTGGGTTTGTTTATTATTCAAATATCTTAAGGCAATTGCATGAGATGTCGTATAGTAATTTACAGAGAGAACTGTATGAAAGAGCCGTAAAAACACTTGTTTCTGGAATTATTAATGGTAAGGATATGGAAGAATTGCTGGATGAATTATATACATATGGTCATAGTACACTAGCAGAGATTGTATGGAAACTAGCTAGTGGAGATAGTGAAGTAGTACAGGAGTTAAGGGAAAAATTTCTAGAGAAAACTGATCGTTTTACATCTTTTGCTTATAATTATTTAAGCAATAAAAATGGAGAAGCATCTAATAATAGTTTGATAGATAAATCACTTGCCTTAGTGATTATGCCAGTAATTCTAGGGCTTATGCTAAACCCTATAGCTTGGTTTGGATTACACGTATATCCCGGCTATAACTACATATACTAAGACTAGAGATATTATGTATAGTTTAATATAGATTAAATACTGTTTAGAATTGAGTATAAATACTTGTGGCTTATGCAAGAACTTTTATTATAAGAGCTGTTTTAGGACAGGTCCAGGGCTTATCTTATATACTGTCGATAACAAATTTAGTAAAAACTATGTAGATCGCCTATCCATGTTTAATATAAACTTTATAGACAATATGGTTATAGCAGATAGATTTCCTAGTCTATAGGTCAGTAATATAGGTTGATTATATGTTATAGATATAGGTGGTAGTAGATAGTTGGCAAAATGTCTATACTCTTAATATCATATCTAATAGCTTCAGTAGTAGTCTTGGGTTAAAGAGTATATAATGGAGTGTTTAATGGTGGTTGGCTCTATATTCTATATATTCTCCTACTTTATAGCTAAGAATATGGTATTTCATAATAATTAAGTAGTAACTATTGGTTCAATAAGTATTGATACATAGATAGACTTTCTCTTAACTAAAATTATAACTCCATAATTCCGGTTTTCTAGGATAAGAAACTATAGAAACGCTATATAGCTAGCTTCCATGTATAAGTATTGTCTTTATTTTAGGGATCTTCTAGCCATTTCTCTTAGTCTAATAAAAGATTTCTGCTATCCTAACTAGTTAGACATTTATTTAGGTATTTTTCTAGTTATGTTTTTATTTAGTCATTATTGTTATTACTTCATAGGTGGTTTTAGTATGGTTATCTCTGTTAAGGAGATGCGTGTTCTAGAAACCAATACTGTTGGATTAGGTATTCCATTGAGGATGTTGATGGAGGCTGCTGGTAAGAGTGTTGCTGACGAGGTTGTTAAGAGAGTTAAAGGTGGATGTGTTGTTGTTTTAATGGGTAAGGGTGGTAATGGTGGTGATGGAGTTGTTGCTGCCCGCTACCTAGTTAGCCGTGGTCTCCATGTCTATATTGTACCAGCTTATCCACTTAGTGAGGTAAGTCATCCAGATACGCTTGCTAATCTAGAGATTGTTAGGGGTCTAGAGTCTATAGTTGTTACAAAGCCTTGTGATACTAGTGTTTTAGAAGAGGCTGATGTAGTTGTTGATGCACTTCTTGGTACTGGTGTTCGTGGTGAGTTAAGGAGTCCAATAAGGGATCTTGTTGAGAAAGCTAATGAGGCTAGAGCTAGACTCAAAGTAGCAATTGATACCCCATCTGGTCTCAACCCAGATACTGGAGTGGTTCATGGAGTAGCTTTTAGAGCTGACTTAACTGTTACTATGCATGATGTTAAGCCTGGGCTGCTTAAGAGACCAGATCTTACTGGAGAAGTTGTTGTAGCCAATATTGGTGTACCACGTGAGGCTTGGAGGTTTGTTGGGCCAGGCGATGTACTGTATAGGATACCTAGTAAACCAGTTGATGCTCATAAGGGTGTGGGCGGCCGTGTACTAGTTATTGGTGGTTCTAGATACTATACTGGTGCTCCAGCACTAGCTGGTCTTGCAGCACTAGCTGTTGGAGCCGATCTATCTTTCCTAGTTGTACCAGAGTCTATACGTAGTATAGTTGCAGGTTATTCTCCAGAACTTATTACAGCAACTGTTCCAGGTGACCACTTTAAACCAGGTGATCTAGAGTTTATTGAAAAGTATGTAAGAGAGTTTCGTCCACACACTATAGTCTTTGGCAATGGCTTGGGCAGGGATGAAGATACACTAGAGTTTGCCAACCAGTTCATTAAATGGGCTGTAGAGCACGGCTTATACCTTGTAGTAGATGCTGATGGGCTTAAGGGTATAGTTTATGGAGAGACTAGGCTTGGATGGAGAGCTGTTATAACACCACATCGTGGAGAGTTTAAGTCACTAACAAATATTGATCTTGGTAAAGACTATTTAGAGAAGATAGATGTTTTAAAAGAGGCTAGTACTAGACTAGAAGCTACAATACTTCTTAAAGCACCAGTTGACATAGTTGTTGAGAAGGATAGAGTACGTTATAATAAGACTGGAAACCCTGGTATGACAGTAGGTGGTACAGGTGATGTATTAGCGGGGATAACTGGTGCAGTACTAGCAAAGACTAGAGAGCCATATACATCAGCATGTATAGCAGCCTACATAAACGGTCTAGCTGGAGACTACCTATACCATATAGAGAAGAAACAGCCAACGCCAACAAATATTATAAAAGTGTTACCAAAGATGGTGAGAGAGACTTTAGAAGTACATATAACAGTATATAATAGAGCATAGATAAAAACAATAGTTTAAGAGTGGTAATTAAAAGATAGTTAAGGACACCATTATATAGGTAATGTCCCACACTATTATAAGTGATACATGATCTTAAATTTTTAATGAGTATAAAGTCATATGTTCTAGCTATGACTGGCCCAGTTATATTATACATCAATGCTTATTAGATGTAGATATCATAGTTATTTAATTAGATAAAGACTCTACCCTGGTTTAGAAGAGGGAGTATTGAATGGAGATACATAGACCATTTGTTGGGAGATCGTATGAGAAGAAGTATTTTCTGAATCTATTGAGTTCACTGGGAATACCTTCTAGGAGATTAATATTCTTATGTGGTTCATCAGGTATTGGTAAGACAAGACTTGTGCGTGAAGTTACAGGGTATATCAATAACTGTACAGACTATTTATCACTATATATATCACTTGCTAAATCCTATATGACTATAGATAGTGCATTAAATGATATAGCTAATCAATTAGATAGTTTTGTTTGTTCTCATAAATTTTCTAGAAAGTTAAAGGATATAGTAGACTCTATCTTTAAGAGCTTAAGAATAGATTTATCAATACCTTTTACAAGTCTTACTCTATCACTTAGGTCTTCTGGTAATGACGCATTTACTATATTTAACAACTTGATAGAGAAAACCTCAATAACTATAGCTAATGCTGGTGGTGGATTAATATTTATTGATGAACTACAGAATTTTCTAGAACTAGCTAGTAAGTGGAGCCCATGGGGTTTATTTAAGTATCTATCGTCTATCCAAGAATATACTAGTAATGGATATATAAAATTCATATTAGTCTCTAGTGATTTTCTTCTCCGAAAACGTGTCTTAGAGAATGTATCTGGTGAATACATAGCTACATTTTATATTGGGGAACTCTCTAGAGAACAATCTCTAGAACTACTAAGCTACTATATTAGAGATGTTAGTGTAGTAGATAAGTCTATTGAGTACTCTATTGAGGTTATAGGCGGTTCTCCATCAAATATTATAGCGTATGCAAGTTCTCTTAAAGAAACGCAGTCACCAAGAAGAGCATTATCTTCTATAATAGCTTCTTTAATTGATGATTTGTATACAAAACTAGATTCTATCAGTAGATGCTATGGACGAGATGTATTAGATGAAGTTAAAGAGGTTATGGAGAAACTTGTTAATGAACCACTATATCTTACGGAATTACCAGTAACTCTAAGTAAGAGGGCTATAGATGCTATAGATTATCTAGTTAAACAGAATATTCTACAGTATGGTAATAGCTCCTATATAGGTATTTATGAATGGAATAAACCAGAGGAAACTGGTGGTGAAGGAGGTTTAGATATTATAGCTCCATCATCTAGACTATACTTATACACTATGTGTAAAGTGTTAGGTATAGAAACTAGCCTATGTAAAAAACTCCACAGCCTCATAAGCAATATAGAAGATTAACTTATCTGTTTAAACAAGAATATCTATATAAATCATTACAATAATCCAAGATCATATAGTAATAAAACTTAGAAATAACGGTAACGATACAGAGCTAGATATTATCTAATTTTAACTGTTTTTATAGAGCAGTGGAAGTAGTATAGTTATAATTAAATACTTTATTACTATTAACTATCTATTACCTAATAGAATTTACTAAAATATGGAGTTCAGTTCTTCCAAACTTATCTTAGAAACTCTTTGATATTTTATCTTTATAGATTATTTACTATATCTGCTGAATAACCTATAAGCACGCTATTCCTGTAGGAAGGAGTCTACTTTATAAGTTTTTATAAGAATAAGAGAAGTATCTTATATACAGAATACTTAGAATTAGTTATGTTTAAAGATGTTTATTAAGTGAAACCTTTACTGAGTATTTATG
>CAYZRH010000018.1:0-36902 GCA_964480805.1 uncultured Desulfurococcaceae archaeon | reverse complement strand
TAATTATACTATTCACCCTAATACCAAGTATAGTACCTACTAATTCTGAGGAATACTGGACTGGTACTGTAAATGATGATTGGAGTGGTAGTGTGTGGTATAGTGGTGGGCATACTATGCTGTATAGCATTACTCTAGCCAGTAGTGTCAAAGTTTAGCAGTATTGGTACACCAGAGTGGAATCTTGAGTTAAAGATGCCTATAGAGTCATCATATGTTAGAGATTCATACCTAAACGTTACAAGCTTTTATCTAAACGCTACTGCAGTATATGTTCTTATAGAAGATATAGATAATAATACACACTGCTATGTAGTAGGTGTTGATGTAGATAATCAAGCAGTAGTCTATGTTAGAGAGATATCTGCTGAATTCGGTTTTACACCTAGATCTCTCCATGTAGTTGGAAATAGGATATACGTACTACTTGATGGAGGTAATGGTGTAGGGTATATAGTACAGTTAGACAATACACTATCATATAATGCTGTAAGGATAGATATGCCTTCAGCACACTATATAGAGCTTGTTGCTGACAATACTGGTCTGTATATATTATGTAATGTAGACATTAATGCATCTGAAAATAAGTATGCTGTAACAGTTGTAAAATGGATCTTGGTTTAACAAGCATATTGGCTATGAATGTAATGCTTGCAAAACTTGTTGGTATAAGTTATATGTACTTCTATGCAAACTCTCTAACAATAGATGATGAATATGTATACATTCTAGCAGGTATCGTCCAAAACGGACCTCCATCAGGAGATCTATATAAGTATTACTCACTATTAAAGTATAGTAAGACGGATTTATCACCTATTGCTCTAAAAACTTATGGTGTGCTCTATAGACTTGTAGGTATTGAGAGTTCATGTGGACACCGCATATACGTTAACAAGTCTAATGGACTTATATCGTTTACAGGGTTTCTTGCTAATAGTAGTGAGAACTATGCTTCACACGATATACTAATAGCTACTGCTGATAGAGAGAGTCTTAGTATGAACTGGATGCTTTCATGGAGAGGTGAACTAGATACTCTAGAAAGAGGAACTGGTATTATAAACCCAGATATAATAGCTGTTATAGGATATAGTGGTTCTCATAAGGGGAAGTTCTTTAGTGAAAACGTAGTTGTAGGAGAGGATATTGAGTACATTCTCATTAGTGATATAGACTATGTGTTATCCACACCAGCATTTACTATAACATCTCCTAGTATATCCTCATATACGTTCAATAAGGTTGGTGGAGGATATGATATAATACTCTTAACACTATACAATACAGGCGTTCCAGCACCAATACCTGAGCCTTGGAGTATGGTTACATTAGTTGTTGTCTTTATAGTATTGGCTTCAATAATAGCTATAACACGTAAGTATAGATAAGCGATCTAGCTATGGTTGATCAATTCTAAAGTTTTTCCTCACTCATACCTGCTTTAGATAAGTTATTACTAGTATAGTTGGATTCTATCTAGTCTAGTATATAGACACGTTAGTGTTTCTATAAGGGATCTTGGTGTCTTAAACACGTTATCCTTATGTACTACATCTATATTATCTTATTGTCTTAGGGATAAGGGTAGGATATGGTGCTATATATTGCCTGTAATAACTGTTGCTAAATGGGATTTTGAGAGACTTGTTGGGCAGAGCCTTAGTGTTGAAGATATAATGGATCTTCTACCACGTGTTAAGTGCGAAGTTGAGGAAGTTTCTAGTGAAGTTATTAGTTATGAAGCTCCTCATGATCGTCCTGACTTATTTAGTGTTGAAGGACTTGCTAGAGCTATTCGTTTACTACTAGGTATTGGTGTTAATGATTTCCAGTTTATTGATAAAGGTTATAGAGCTTATAATAAGGGTGTTCCAAAAAGACCCTATGTAGCTTTCGCTATTGTAGAGGATCTAGAGCTTGATGATGAAGCTGTTTCCCAGATTATGGGTTTACAGGAGAAGCTTCATATAACCTATGGTAGGGATCGTAGGAAAGCTAGTATTGGTGTGTATGATCTTGATAAGATAAGGTTTCCAATATACTATGAACTAGCCGATCCGTTGAAGACAAGATTTACACCACTTGATGAGGCACATGATATGAGTCTTATTGAGATTCTTGAAGAGACTGAGAAGGGTGTGAAGTATAAACACTTACTTAAAGAATGGGGTAAGTACCCGGTTCTTAGAGATAGTAGTGGATGTATACTAGCTATGCCTCCTATAATTAATAGTGATGATACAAAGGTTACTGTTGATACAAAACACGTACTTATAGACTCAACTGGTTTAACAAAAGATATTGTTATAGACATGGTCACTATCATGGCTACAAGTATAGCTGAACGTAGTAGAAGCCGTAGAATAGTTTTTGTAGAAACATTTATGCAGGATAAAACAGTTATTAAAACACCTAGGTCTCATGGAGTTGAGTTAAAGCTCTTATCTAGTGATTGTAGGAGAGTTCTTGGTGTAAACATAGGTGTTGATGGCATTAAGAATTGTCTTAAGAAAATGGGTTATGTTATTAAGGAGAATATTGGAGATACAGTAGTTGTTGAAGCACCTCCATATAGAATTGATGTATTTAAATGGGTTGATGTTGTAGAAGATATTGCTATGGCTATAGGCTATGAGTTTATTGGTGAAAAAGCTACGTCATTACCGCTGGCAACACATCCTGGCAGGGTACATCCATTAGAGTACTTGTCTAAGAGATTAAGACTACTATTTATAGGCTTAGGATTTGTAGAAGTAGCTAATTATATGATGAGTAATCCATGGATACAGAATACTGTATTTGGAGACGACAAGCCTTTAGTAAAGGTATCTAATCCTAAAATGGAGAAGTATACTTGTTTAAGAAGATGGCTTACGCCAGGACTACTAGAGATTATAAAGGCTAATGTTGAGAAGAGGAAGGATATAAGAGTTTTTGAAATAGGTGATGTAGCAATAGTTGATCCGAGTAGTGAGACTGGTGCTTGTATAGAGAGGAGGGTAGGCTATGCTATATCACATGATAGAGCTACACTAACAGACTCGCTAGCAATACTTAAAACACTATCAAGTATACTAGGTTTAGACATAGTCTTTAAGGAGAAAGAAATTAAGGGGTTGTTGCGGGAGAGAACAGCATCTATAAACATAGGTGACTTAGAGATAGGTTTTACAGGAGAAGTTCATCCAGAAACGCTATTGAAGCTAGGTATTGAAAGACCAGTTGTTGTTGGAGAGATTGTTGTTGATAAAATAGTTGAGTTGCTGCACTAGGGTTTACTAGAAGCTAGTGATAGTATATTCTCTGGTTTTGTGACAGTAATTGTTGCTACACGCTTCCTCTTATAAAGTCTTAGACTACGGATGTAGACTACATAGTCTGGATGTGATAGTGAGACTATTCTATCAATACCTTCAGCAATAACGTGGATAGCATCCATTGTATGTGCTGGAGCACCAGTCTCTCTCCAAAACAACCTACCATGTAGTGTTATACGGAAAGTCTTATCAACAGGTATACGTTCTCTAGCCAGCCTACAGGCTTCTTCAGCAACTGTTTCAACATATGCTTCAGTAACAACATCAACTGGTATAATACGGTAGATCATGTTTAGTTCGCTCCTATACTTCTTAAGTTCTTCAACAACATTATATGGATCACTTACACGGAACAGTAGTACAGATGGACCAGCATCAACAAGTACTAGATCATCTATATACTCTCTAAGTAGGCTTAAGACATACCTATAGTTATCCAAGCCTGGTTCATGGGTCACTATTAGGTTAAATAGCTTCTCCAATACACATACACACCTTATAGGGCTCTTAGTCTAAGGTTACATGTGAAGTAGTTTTTATTTCCTAGCATCTACTATATCAACATGGCTACGGGTTTTTGGTGGTTTGTATTGGGTAGGATTATAGTATCTATACCTATGCATCCATACATGTTGTCAATATACTTGTTTATAGCACTACCACTCTTCCTCCTCTCACAGAATATACTAGCAAGTATATTCTATTCAATGGGTCTAGGATTTGGTTTAAGCATCTTTCTAGCATCCAATATATTCTTTATTAGCCTACTCTTTAGCATGGTCAATATAAAGATCTTGGAGATTGGTACTAAAACATACAGACTTGTTCTTGAGAAAAACTATATCTCATTCTATGGAATACCAATACCTATAATACAGCCCCGCATACTTGAGAACAAGGTTGTTCTAGCAGTAAATGTTGGTGGAGCAATAATACCATTGTTTATGAGCATACTGTTTCTCACATACTTATCAAGTAATAGAATAGCATTAACAGCTACTATAGCTGGCGTACTAGTTACAGCAATAGCTACCTACATGGCTTCAAAAGCAATACCTGGTATAGGGATTGCAGTACCAAGTCTACTACCACCACTAGTAGCAGTACTTACTACAAGCCTATTCATAACACAGCCAAAATACCTTATACCAGCAGCATATGTATCAGGTTCTATGGGTAGCCTATTAGGAGCTGATATACTGAGGCTGAAAAGGGATCTATACAAGTTTGTAAACACTTATGGGCCAGCAATGCTTTCAATAGGTGGTGCTGGAACATTTGATGGAATATACTTGTCTGGTATACTAGCAATAATACTAGCAATACTAGTAATCTAGAACAGAGCATACACAACATTTATCCCCAATAAACTAGATACTATAGTATAGAGAAAGGGCTATGAAGAACGTCCCGAACACTACTGAATAGGTGAAGAAGCGGCAGCTGTCTGAGCCTAATAGCTCTAGATACTCTACAAGATATCCTCTGTCAGATCATGTTTTCTTCAAAAACCGTAAAACCAGCGTCCTAGATACTACTTAGACTCTGTCTAGTGTTCCTTAATGTCTAGTTTATGAATTCTAGGTTTTACAATTGCTTAGTAATTATTGTCTTCCATAACCCTTAATGTATTATGGGTATGGTATGTGTGGTGAAAAAGAGTATATTGATTAAGAGTAGGTTATAGGTGTTTCTCATAACGTGTTATTGTGTCTTCCTTATTCTTGTCCTTGTCACTATGGTGTATACGAGGCCTATGGTGATAGCTATTATTGCTACAACAGTGTATACGAGTTCTGGTGCTATACCTTGTTCACTAGTTGTAGATGTTGTTACCTCTATGTAGCCTAGTTCCTCCAACTTCTTTATTACTTCTTGTTTAACATTCTCTAGATCTATTTTTAGCTCACCCAAACTAGTTGTTATTACAGCAACATTGTCTTTAACCTCCTTTATCTCTCCCGTGATCTCTCCTATACTTGTCTCTATACGGGTCTGTCCATCATCTAGTACATCAACATTCTCTAGAATATCACTTGTCTTAGTAAGTATTGTTGCTGTATTTGTCTCAATTCTTGTTACCCTCTCTCCTATACTTATGTTCATCTCCAATGTTGTCTCTCTAACCTCGTCAACCACATGCTTCAATGTATCCATATCCTCGATCAGCCCTAGGAGTAGTGTAAGGTTCTCACTCACACCTATGAGTAATCCACGGTATTCATCCATAGACTCGACAATGTTTTCTAGATCACTTGTTAACCCTGCTAACAAGTCTCTTAAACCACTTATTTCACTACTTAAACTACTTATATTAGCTAGCATATCAGCTATTGTATCAAGTCTATTGTTTATATCATTATGGCCCAGCTTCAATATATTAAGTTGTGTAAATACGTTAGCAAGGCTATCGTTTACCTTAAACAACAACGTGTATGTTTCATCAACTTTCCCACCTATAACATCTAGTTTTGACTCAACTACAAGGAATCCATTGGATATACTAGTGTTTACTACATCAATTTCATCCGAGAGACCCACTAGTACAGCTATTATCGTTGATAAATTACTTCCAACACCCTCTACTTCACCGCTGATCCCATCTAGTTTTGCTAGAACATCCTCCATTGACTCATTAACGAATACATAGAGACTAGTTATCTGATTAGATAGAGAACCTTCAAGACTATCTATACGGGTCTCTATACTTATGAACCCATTGTGTAGTGTGGTATTTACTATGTCTAGTTTACTATCAAGTACAAGCAATAGATCCCTTAATTCACCAAGATCCCCGTTGATACTATTAAACCCCTCTCTAACCGTCTTGTTTAGATCAGACAATGCTAGGTATATGTTTGATAAACTAGCGTTTACACTAGATGGTACCCTAGTATCTATTCTCTCCACTTCTACATCAATGGATGCGGAGTTGATTATAGTGTATTTCATAAGAGTACTAGGTGTTAATGTGTAGTTACCGCTAAATAGTAGGGTCACGATAATATAGGCTATGCCGTAGGAGTCAGTGTATCCTGCACCACCAATATACTCCATTGTACCATTAGATACAAGGACTACAACAGGTATACCGGCTACACCATAGCCCAACGGATCAGTTACATGGACTGTATAGTATTCTGGTATTCTGGAATATACCTTCTTGTCACCAATTATCTCCGTATTCAATACATAGTAGACCATTATTGACCCAATTACTTGTGAGCCAATATGTGTCACCACCATTGTATACAGCCTTATATGTGGCAAGACCAGAGACATTAGTGTATACAGTGAATACTGTGTGTCCATCCTCATCAGTACTATTGATGCCGACAAACACCCAGCCAGCATCCTCAAGTTTATAGAGTTCAATAGGCTGATTAGGTACTGGAGTACCATTGGGTAGTACAAGGTCTACATGAACCCTGTATGGTGTATAAACCATGGGCTTGTCTGGGCTGAAGCTAATAGACATTCTTGTTGGAATACTATAGCTTAACTCAAATATAGCAGCAGAGAAATAGTATTGAGATGGCCTGCCTTGTAGAATAACATACCAGTGTCCATCAACTGTGTTATCGCTAAGTAAGTATGCTGGGTTATATATTGGGTAGTATACTCTATCAATAACCTCGTGGCTAGACATATTGATTACTGTTAGGTAGTAGTCTGTTGAGTAGTATATGAGGAGGAGTGTATCATTATATTCTACATCGACAACACGCATCATATATGGTGGTGGATAATCTATTTCAGTCATGTTATAGTCGTCTTTACTTACTTCAACAATCCATAGTGTACCATCATTTTTCTCAACAATACCATAGTATGTATTGTTTCTAGCAATAAAGGATGAGCTATCGGTTGCTATGAATAACCTATAGCTAGTGTTCTCCATAACATCAAGGATATAGTAGTGGGCATCACTATAGTTATAGTATAGTACTGTGGATCTTGAGACAAACTTGTAGCTCATTGTACCAATGTACTCTATGTTATCAACTATATTGTTTGGATTGAATACCCATTTAAAGACCTTCCTGGTAGGTATATCCTCGACTAAGGCAATCGCATGTGTTTCATTAAGCCATTCAAAGGACAATAGCCTAGCTTGTGTTCCATTTATACTGTATTGTCCTCTCTGTAGTACAGTCTTGGTGAATGGGTTATAGATGTCCATGTAGATATAGGGGTAATTAGGGTTTGTTGATAACGTGATAGCTAGTGTATAGTTGTATTCAATAGTGTATGCCTCATACATACGTCCACAAGCACCACGTAACTGAATTACTGTATTAAGCTTAGTGTCAACAAGGTCAACTGCTCCATAAGATGGATGGGCATAGAATCTCTGATGATAGAATTTATCCATTTTAAACGCTGTTGGAAAACCAGGATGAGCAACAATATTGTTTACTGATTCACTTGTGTATATATCATAGAAGTTACCTGTTGTTGCAAAGACATAATAGGTTTCATTACCTACTGTGTACTTGACTGTACCTATTGCTTGGCCTGCATATGCCCCTATATAGTTTAGGAGATTCAATATATGTCTCGTTTCAGAGGTACTAGTTGTTTGTATTGTCGTTGATGCTATTGTTATTGGTGCTAATATGGTTAATAGTAGTGTGGATAGAATGTATATGGATAAGACCTTATTACGAGCCACGACTTAACTCCACACTACTATGCTAGGATAAAACTGTATATTGTCAATATATAAGTTTATATGGTGAATTTACTCTGTGAATTGAAAATATCTCAACTGGAAAATCTCTTATACGGAAAATAGATGAGTGCTTAGACGTGGGGCATTTATCTAATGACGGATGAAGCCAGATTAAAAAGGGTGGATTATCCACGAATAAGCTAATGACATCTCCTATAAAGCATCAAGTATATAAAGAGGTGAATTCATCCCCTACACTAGAATTTATTAGTGGGCTATAGGTTATGCTGGCTATACTCCCACTACTATACTCTATAATTGTATTCGCTATAACACTGTATTATTTAGGTGTAGAGGGTTTCTTAAAATGTAGCCGTTATGGATATTGTAGTAAGTGTTCATGGAGAAGCATTTGTAAAGCCTTGGGACTATATGAGAGACAGTCTAGTTTAAGAGGATTATCAACGCCAGCTATTTCTAGAAGAGAATATATAGTATGTATGTCTCTCATTATAATAGGGTATATAGCATCAATAATAACACCTCTAACAACACCAACAACATACATAGTTTATAAAACAGCATATATCTCATCCATAATTGTATCACTTCCATGGATGATTCTCTCTTTTAAGAACATAAGTAGTCAGCACACTTATAGACACTGAAACAAATAAACACCATCTAAAGAGAGTATTCTATACCTATAACATACACATAACTAAGTATAGTGTCTAGTTTAAGAGCTTCTAAACCATAAACATAAAACATATTCATGGATTTAGCTCTACACTTACACTCACTAACCTTCACTAATTTAGAGTAAGTCTTTATAGGGAATTGATGGGTTAAAAACAGTTCTTTGTAGCCTAGCCTTGTCTCTTCCTAATTAGAGTTATTACTATTACTATAAGCACTATTAAGGTTATTACTAGTAAAACTATTACACCATATAATAGTCCATTAAATCCTTCTCCAACACTACTAGTTGTATCTATTAAACTCTGTGTATTATTTCCTCTAGTAATAGACTCTGTCTCTGTTCTATAGCTTGTTGTTGTATGCACTATATACTGTGTCTCTGTAACTGGTTCCTCAATAGTTGTTGAACTACTAACAGTTTCTGTCCTAGTCTCTGTAACTGTTTTTGTAGGTAGTGGTGGTTCTCCATAGAGGCTATAGACTATTAGTTTCGGTGCTCCAGAAGTTAGTATTGCTACATAGTTGTTGTTTGGACTAAACTTAGCAACACTTACCTCATCCCACTTACCAAGCTCTATATCATACTCATTACCAGTACTTATATCAACAACTAGTACTGAACCAACGAATCCCATTAATAAAAACCTTCCATCATCACTCCACTCTACACATCCAGTAGGCTTTCTACCCTCTACAACTCTATAATACACAGTCTCATTACTATCCATATCAATAACTCTTACTGTCAAATTCTCTTTTATAACACTATAACTAACATAAGCTAGCATCCTAAGATCTGGAGATATAGAGATTATAGAATTATATAGAAACCCTGGTGTTTTTATCCAATCATAGGAGTATACAGCTTCAATATTCCCTTCTCCAAGATCTACTTCATATACATTATAACCTTGAATAGCTCTAATAACACCAGATCTCATCCTAAGTCCTCCCATCATAAGAACTGATGATGGTATATCATAGAGTTCTCTACCTGTATCTAATTCAAATACTTTAAAACCATTAGCAGTAAAACCTACACTAATATAGTATACTATATACCAGTTATTCTCTAGATCAACAGTATCCCAATATTCATCTAGATCGCTGCTTCCAAGAACGTATTCTATATTAAAAAGGTAGTCTAGTGTATTAGAGTCTAGGTATACATGATTTATAATACCGTTATACGCTTTCTTCCTAATAACTATAGCTCCATCATACTCTCTAATACCAGATAGTTCTCCAGAGAATCTCTTAGCAGAGACGATGCGTCCATTTAGATCCATGAATACTATGTCTTTAACACCATCAAAACTCATTACTATATATAATAGCTCATTATTAACCCATTCAATAGTGTCTGTGGAGACAGGCATACCGATATCAGCAAGTATAGTACATGTGTCTAAATCGTATACAGCTAGTCTATATAGTCTATCAAGAACTGCTATACGTGTTCCATTAATAGAGATGTCTATTCTTAAAATATTGTTAAAGTATGGTATTTCACTAGTTCCTCCAGTATCTAAGTAGACTAGATATGCTTTATTAAGAGTATATAGTATAACTCTTAAACCATTCTCTTTAGCCTTTACATAAAACGTACTGTCTTCTCCAGGTATTCTCCTAGCCCACTCTACATCACCAGTTAATAATGATATTCTCTCTATAGTTCCATTTCTAAGAGATACTATAGCTAAATCACTAGATGGTATTACATCAAAATTGTAGAAATCGTCTCCAATAAGTATCTCCCATCCAGCACTGCCGGGAATATCGTATACTAGTAGGTAGAATTTATTAGAACGGCTAAAAGAACAGTATATGAATTCACCCTTTACTATAGCATAGTATGGTACACCATTTAAACCAATGTTTATAACTTGATAACTTACACCAGTATACTTATTGTATAGAGTATAGTGTGTCATATTAGTAACTAATAACTTGTTCTCGTAAACTCCTACACTCACAATATTATCGATAACACTATCTTCATCTATCCATAGAAACTTCTTTTTATCCAAACTATAGATCCCTATTCTATTTCCACGATATACAGCTACAAGATCTCCATTAATGTACTCTACATAAACACTACTACATGATATATTAGTATAGTCTATCATATCGACTATAGATAAGTTATTAGAATCTACAACAGCTATATAGTTTTCATATCTATAATTTAGTGGTAGAAGTAGTCTATTATAACCAGCCCATTTAATATCATAAGCATTAAAACCGTAGTTTATAGTGTATAGATGCTTTATTTCTAAAGAACCACTGCCTATAGTACTTATTTGGGGTACTCCATATACTGGAACACTTGTTGATAGGGCTAAGGCTATAACTATTACTAATAGACATGTTTTAAACACTATGGCTACACCTTACACTAGTATTCTAGTATAAGGAATTATATAAGTTTATATGGTTTGATAAACTATATATGAATTGATTATTATTAAACATCACCTATATCTAGATATAAATGCATATACCACATATATAACATGTCTTTACTGTAAAGCTCCTGTATACTCTATAAATTTTTATACTGCATCTAGTAGTTCTATAAGTATCATAATGATAATGTAAGCAAAGCTATAGCTAATACTAATACTTTAGACAAGGTATCAAACAATATATTACTAACATAGTCATTAATAAAAGATACTATATCAGATACAGCAGGGATCGATTATGACACTATATGTCTTATATAATTTGAATAGTATCTACTCAAGGATAGTTCTAGTAACGGTATTGACGAGTTTGTTAGTAAAGTATTTTACACTATATACTACAAGTATAGGATTTAAACAATAGCATTACTCTACTTCTTATTAGAGAAGGCTAGTCATACTTAAATTAATGTGATAGAGCTGGTGGTCTTAAACAGGTATCTTAGTAGATAACTGTATTAAGATATAGCTTAGTTAATGTGATTTGGTGGAGTAGGTTATGGCCGGAGTTAGTGTATGTGGTTGTAGAGAGAGGGGTTTAGATGGTTATGAAGGAATTGTTTTAGGTGTCTATATAGCTGGTTGTACACTATGTATTGGCGATAGTTGTGATTTAGTAGTTGTAATGTCTAGTGATTGTATTGTTAGAGAAGGTGTGGAGAGAGTTTATGTACATGATGGGTGGGCTAGGGGTTTTAAGGGTTTCCATATAGTTTATGGTGTTAGAGTGGATAGTGTTAGTGATATTCCTAGAAGATTCTATGAAATAACTGGTTTTCGTAGAGGTTTTGCTATAAATACTGTTATTGGTAGTGGGGGTTATGCTAATGTATGTATAGATGGTGGTAGAATAGCTGATCTATATACGTCTGATAAATGTTTATGGAAGGGGTTATTTGTTGGTGTAGTAACATGTCTATTATCTAAGGGTGTTGGTTTAGATAAGATGTTTAGTTATATTGTAGACTATGTAGTAAGTGCTGTAGAACACAACGATCCACTGTATAGCTATAGATCTAGAGCTAGTGTTCTAGACTCTATAGAGGATCATTTGAAGTACATTAGCAGAATTGTAAAGTTGAAGAGGTTATGGAGTATTACAGATAGTTTAGCTATCTATACAAAGCCTACCTATAGTGATAGGATTGTGTTTACAGAGGTAACATACAACCCTATATCACCTATTGTAAATGGTCCATTAATCATACACATGTCTAGAGACAAGTTTGCAGAGTATGTAAGTGTCCATGGAGGCTCTATACTATGCATAGATAGTGTTCCAGAGAGTCTTAGAGAAAAACTTGTTGATAAAGGGATAAAGATAGATCTTGTTGGGGGGAGAAACGTTTTATGGAGTAACAGTCTTAAGAACATAGTCCTTGTTCTTGAGAAAATGCTGGGTTCCTAGTAGAGAACATTTTTATTTACATACTAGTGTAGTACAAAGTATAGGCTATACTTATGAGGTGCACAGTCTATGGTTGACTTAGAGGAGCTTGTTTCTAAAGCTGAAAGACTTGGTGCAAGCTATGTTGATGCACGGTATCAGGATAGGTTGTATGAGCTCATAATTATCGATAATGGTGTTGTACGAGAGTATAGTGTTAACCGTAGATGCGGGGTTGGTTTAAGAGTTGTTGTTGATGGGTATATGGGTTTTGCTTCAACAAATATATTGTCTAGAAAATCTCTAGATAAACTAGTTGAACACGCATTCTCTATAGCACGTGCTATGAAGTCTTATGGTAGAAAGTTCTCACTTGTAGAGAGACCTAGTGTTAGAGATAGAGTTGTTAGTAGTTATAAGAAGGATCCGTTTGAGATAGATTCTAGTGAGAAGATTGAGATACTTATGAGCTCTTATAAAGTTGGTAGGAGTGTTGAAGGTGTTGTTAGTGTTGTTACAAGGATGGGTATGGAGCTTGACCATAGGCTATATGCTTCTAGTTATGGAGACTATGTTGAGACAAAGACTTATCTCATAGGCTTTAGTGTCTATAGTATAGCTAGATATAATGGTGTTATGGAGCGTGTATATGATGGAGAAAGCATGGTTGCTGGATGGGAGTTTATAGAAGGTAGAGACTGGGATAGCTTCTCAAAAGAAGTATCTGAACTAGCTAGTAGAGCTGTTAAAGCACCTACATTAAAACCAGGTGTATATACTGCTGTACTAGATAATGAAATGGTTGGTCTTATGCTGCATGAAGCATTTGGACACGCTACAGAAGGTGATATTGTAGAGTCTCGTGATAGCATCCTATATGGTAGACTTGGTGAGAGAGTTGCTAGTCCACTAGTAACAATTGTTGACGATGGCTCTGTTAAAGGAGGGTACTATGTAGTATATGATGATGAAGGTACTCCTAAGAAGAAAGTAGCTACTGTAGAAAATGGTGTATTAAAGACTTATCTCCACAGCTTATCAACAGTATCTAGTCTAGGAGGCGAACCAACAGGTAATGCCCGTTCAATGGACTATTCATCACCAATACTTGTACGTCAAACAAACACTTATATGGAGCCTAGAGACTATCGTGTAGAAGAGTTGTTTGAAGACATAGACTATGGTGTCTACATACGTGGTCGTGGAGCACTTGGTGGTCAAGTAGATACTTGTATGGGTACATTCACGTTCACAGCTGGTCCAAGCTATGTTATAGAAAAGGGTGAGCCTACAAAGCTTGTACGTGGTGTTATGTTGTCTGGCTATATTCTTGAAACACTTAAGAATGTTGATGCTGTTGCAAGAGATCTAAGGGTTAAGACTAGTGCTTTTGGAGGTTGTGGTAAGGATGGGCAGACTGTACGTGTTGGTGATGGAGGGCCTCATGTACGTGTTAAGAGGATAACTATTGGTAGTGGAGGGTGATCGCTGTGGCTGATATGTACTCCATAGCTGATAGGCTTATATCAAAGCTTATGGAGAGAGGTGTTAGTGAAGTAGAGTTTTATGGTGTTCTTGGTAGGAGTATAGAAGTTGATGTATCAAATAATGTTGTTAAGAGAGTCATTGATCGTGTAGCTGGTTCTTATGGTGTACGTGTAGCAATTGGTAAACGTGTTGGTTCTTATGGTTCAGAAGAGCTTAGTTTAGAGAGCTTGGATAGTGTTGTAGATAAGGTTTTGTCTATAACAAAGTGTTCTCCAGAAGATAGGTATTGGAGTGGTTTCTCTAGAGGATACTCTAGAGGTGTTGGAGTAAGTGTTTATGATAAAAGGTTGGAGACCATGTCTCATAGTGAATTACTTGAGGTTATGAAGAATGCTGTTGATGCATCTATAGAATCTGCTAGAAGACGTGGAGTAGATGAAGCTATTGTGACACGTGGTGGTTTGGCAGTAAATATCTATGATGTATATATAGCTAATAGTTATGGAGATAGGATTAGTGATAAGTTTACAAAATTCCTAGTATACTATGATGTAAAGACTAGTAGAGGAGGAGATGAGTCAACATACCCAGCCATAGTGACCAGTAGGAGGCTGGATGAGGAAGCTGTTTATAGAGAGGCGTCTCGTGCTGGAGAATACTCTACACTATTCATTAAAGCTAGGGGGTTGGAGAGTGGCTTGTATCAGGTACTATTATCACCTAGGGTTACAGGGTGGATTATAGAGTCTAGTCTAGCACCAGCATTCTCGGCATTAAATATACAGGAGAACCGTAGTCCTCTAAAGAATAGGCTTGGAGAGAACGTATTGTCTAGTGATATAGATGTACTTGATAACCCAGTTATTAAATGGGGTTATGGTTCAAGAAGTTTTGATGATGAAGGATACTCTACTAATAGGAAAGCTGTTGTTGAAAAAGGTGTTTTTAAGAAGATACTGTATAACCACTATACTGCTAGAAGAGATGGTGTAGTGTCTACTGGTAACGGGTTCCGTAGAACACCTTCATCAGCTACTTATCCAGGTTTTACAAACTTTGTATTAGAGTCTAGGAGTACTAGTGTTTTTGATGAACTATTCTCTAGTGTTAGGAGAGGACTAGTAGTCTATGGTGTTATAGGTTATTGGATGTCGAATCCCGTTAATGGAGGTGTACAAGCAACTGTTACACATGCTCTATATGTGGAGAATGGTGGTGTAAAGTATCCTGTTAAAGGAGTTGTTCTTGGAGGAAATATCTATGAATGGCTTGGCTGTAAACTACTTGGTGTCTCTAAAGAGGTTGAGAGTACTGAAAACATGTATACACCGGGTATACTTGTAGAAGGCGTTAATGTAGCTGGAGGTTAGTTTAACCATATGTCTAAACGCAGGATTTTCCACAAACTAGTTCCATTAGATAGTGTACTAGATATTATATCAGGGTATTACCCACTAGAGCCTAAGGGTGTTGAAGAAGTATGTTTAGAGAATGCACTTGGTAGAGTTCTTGCTGAAGACATATACTCTCCAATAGACCATCCTCCATTTGATAGAAGTATTGTTGATGGATATGCTGTAGTTGCTGAAGACACTTATGGAGCTTATGAAGACAATCCTGTTAAACTACGTGTTAATGGGTTTGTTGAAGCTGGTGTTAAACCAAGTGTAGCTGTAGGTAGGGGTGTTGCTGTAGAAGTCTCTACTGGAGCCATGGTTCCACGTGGTGCTAATGCTGTTGTTATGGAGGAGTTTACTAGCCGTATTGGAGACTACGTACTAGTATACCGTAGTGTTGTACCTGGTGAAAACATTGTATCAACTGGTAGTGATATAAGTTTTGGAGACCTTGTTTTATTGAAGGGTACACTGCTAACAGCTAATGAGATAGGCTTACTAGCTGGACTAGGTTTAGATAGAGTTAAAGTGTATAAGCAAGTGAGGGTAGCAGTCTATTCTACTGGTAACGAAGTTGTTGAGCCAGGTTCTAAACTAGAAGTTGGCAGAGTCTATGATGTTAATGGATGGCTTATAACATGTAGTCTGCGTGAAATAGGCGTTAATGCTTGTTTTAAAGGACTACTACCAGATAATGAGGATGTTATTAGAGAAGCGTTATCTAAAGCTTTAGAAGAATACGATATAGTCATTACTAGTGGTGGTACATCAGCTGGTTTAGGAGATCTGGTATACCGTGTATTTGACTCACTTGGAGAGCCAGGAGTGATCATACATGGTATTATGGTTAAGCCGGGTAAGCCTACAGTAGTAGCTGTTGTAGATAATAAGTTGTTGATAGGGTTGCCGGGGTTCCCGCTATCATGTTTTATGATACTCCATAAGGTTGTTAAACCATTAATAGCTAGACTTATGGGTTTACAACAGGGTGTTGTATATAGGGTTAAAGCCTATCTACCTTATCGTATAAGAAAGCCTCTTGGTAGGGCATGGTTGTTGCCAGTGGCTCTTGTAAAGACTAGTAGAGGCTATACTGCTTACCCAGTGTCTATGGCTAGTGGTAGTATATCTCCAATAGTTAATAGTGATGGATACGTTGTACTTGGTAGTGGTAGAGACTTGTTTCTAGAAAACGAGGTTGTTGATGTAGAGCTTTTTGGTAGAGAGCCAAGGATACCTGAAATGGTTTTTATTGGTAGTAGTGATGTATTGTTGTATAGAGTATTAGTTGAAGCAGGTTTAATGAGTGTTTCAAGAGTTATTGTCACAGGCAGTCTTGGAGGATGGAATGCTGTTAAACGTGGTGAAGCAGATATTGCTCCAACACACTTACTTGATGAAGAAACACTTGAGTATAATAAGCCTTTCTTAGAGAAACTAGGTATAAAGGATATAGCTGTTCTTGTTAGAGGCTATTATAGACGTATAGGGATCATTGTTAACAAGGGCAATCCAAAGAATATACGGGGGGTAGAGGATTTCTTTAGAAAAGACATACGTATTGTTAATAGACCAAAAGGTGCTGGAGCACGTGTACTACTAGATTATCTATTGAAGAAGAAGGCTTTAGAGAAGGGAGTGGATCTAGAGAGTATACCATCAATAGTTAATGGCTATACATATGAAGTAAAGACACATACAGCAGTAGCCCAGGCAGTTAAACAAGGTAGAGCTGATGCAGGAATAGCTATAGAGTATGTAGCATACATGTATAACCTAGACTTCATACCACTAGCTATAGAAAACTATGACTTCCTAGTAAGGAAAGATTCGCTAGAAAAACATGTTGTAAAGAAGTTTCTAGAATATTTAAAAAACAGTAGGTTTAGAGAACTTGTAGAGAATTATCCAGGATATATTGTTCCAGAAGATATTGGTAAACTCCTATAGCTTATAAGATCCATAAACTAAATGAAGCTTTAAACAACAAGTGTTTAAGTAGAAGAATATTTTGGATCAATGAGATGTTTATGAATGATATAGTTGAAAACTCGGTTAAATATTCCATAGATCCTCTTTTGCACCTTATCTAGAGTTTATACCTTGACTGAGCTAGGCTGGCTGTTCAGCTGATCTATGGATATTTGTTTAATTATCTATATTAGACTCTATATGTAGAGTTAGTATTTGGGATATACATGTTTAAGGAGTCTCAGAAAAGAGTTAGACCTAGGATAGGACATATTGTTGAAAAGAAGAGATCTAGGATTGGTCGTTTAAAACCTAGAGTGAGTTGAAGAGCATTGGGTGTTAGGGTTAAACTTAGAATTGCTATAGGTGATAGTAGTTTTGAAGCAGTAGGGCTTGTTAATAGTGGTTTTGAAACAGATACACCACAACTACTAGTCCCCTATAGACTCCTCGTTTCTAAGAACATTGATCTCAGTAGACTAGCTACACCATCTATACGTGAATATGATACAGCTGGAGGTACTATAGCTATGAACCTTTATCCTCGTGCATGTAGAGTCTCAGTTATAGAGAGTGATCGCACCTCTAAAGAAGTTATAGCAGATCTAGTGGTATCTCTTATTGAACGTGAAATACTTATAAGCGATGCTCTAACTGAGGAACTAGGAATAATAATACTTAGTCCTAAGAAAGGCTATTGGAGATTCATAGATGATAAACAGGATATAGTTAGACACTCCTGTCACCCAGAGATCTACTAAACTCTAAATATATAACAGAAGAGACCCTATAACCAATAGCTAGGAGAAGTTTTTTAGCATTTTCTTTAAATACTATAGCTATATCATGTCCGTAGATCTGTTGACATAGGTATGCATTTATGTTTTTGTATTATGTTTTCCTAGGTTAGTGATATTATAGCTCCAGCTCCTTTTATAGGTATTAGTCCTAGTGTTTGTTTTAGACTATCTACTTTAATTGTTTTTACAATTCCATAGAGTTTGTCTAGTAGCTTGTATGCTTCTGGTATTGTTTCTTTTGATAGTTCAATGTTTTTAATTAATATACTACCTTTGCTATATAGCTTTAGGCTTATAGCGTATAGTCTAGTGTATAGTGGGTTTAGGAGTACTATAGAGTCTTTAGATAAAAGGTTGTTTAGTAGGTTCATATAATTTGGTGTTAGTGTTGAGTAGTAGATTAGGTCATAGCATCCATGCAGGTCGCTCCACTTACGGTATGCTTCAAAACCATGTTTTTTAAGAAATCTATAACTATATAGTTTCTCTGTAAATATGGATACTCTTAAAGCATTTCTAGAAGAGAAAGCTGCTGCTATACCTGATAAGCCTCCACCTATAATGAGTAGGTTTCTACCACTTGTATATTTTGAAGCTTCAACTCCTAATCCAATACTATATAGTAGAGTATACTCTGGTTTTGCATCACTTAGAGTTGTAAGTATAGAGTCTGAGGGGATAGTAGAGTATTTTGATAATAATCCATCAATACTCCACCCAATAACACCATCTCTTGTAACAGGTTTTATAAAAGCTATAAGGCCGGAGTAGCTAGGTTCAGCTCCATAACCGTGTTCTAGTATACGGACAATACCTGTTGAACCAAGTACTATAGGTGTCTTTTTTAGAGGTATATATCCTTCTACAATAGCATTTTCTAAGCCATTGAGGAATACATGGATTGTTTTAACAAGATAGCTATTCTTTTTTAGAGGCGGTAGTGGTTGTTCAATAAACTCTATAGATACTCCATTAAATGTTATTGACTCATTAACCATTCTCTAACTCCTCTAACTCTAATATTAACTACTATAGTTTTTAACAATAAAAGCTAGATTATTTAATTAGTGTGGTCTATATGTCTATACGTATTGTACACTGGATTAGTAAGGATGCTAGATATAGGATTATAGAGTTAATGCTGTCTACACGTACGGCTAAACAACTTGCTAGTGAACTGGGCTTGTCAGTAGCAGCTATAAACAAGTATCTTAGCCGTAGAACACACCCTAGTGATGAGACTATAGCACGTATTCTAGGTATTATGAGTGATTATGAGAGGGAGAGGGTTTTAGAGATAATTATGGATGATCTATTGGAGGCTTTAGAGACTATGTATAATGAAGTAGTTAGAGATAATACTGTATTTAAAGAATATTTCTTAAAGAGAGTTAGGGAGTTACTAGAGAAACTAGAGTCTACTGGGTAGATGTATTGGAGGAGAAGCCTTTCCTAGCAAATGGTAGTCTTGTAGGTGACTATCGCCCACTTCTAATGTATTGGAGACTTGCTAAAGAGAAGTCTAGAGAAGTTGTTGAGAAGTCTATGCTTACACATAGTGATTTTAGAGAACTTGAACAACTAGTCTCTAGTTATTGTGGACACTCTATAGTAGAGCTTATAGATTATTTTAAGAATAGGTTTAGAGATAGAGTTGATCCAGAGATAGCTGTTGAAGCATTGTATAGGGTATATGGTGTACGTGTGTCTAGTAGTGAGGCTGTTGATAAGATAGCTTCAATAATAGCTTCATGGCTTCTAGAAGCTGGTAGGATATTGAATATAATTAGTTATAGGAGTTGGAGAGATAAGTAGTTGTATCTATAGTGTCTCTAGACTAGTGTTTAGAGGTTGTTTAATAGAATGCTTACAGTAGATAGAGTTGGAGAGATCATTAATAGAGTTGTTAGAGAAGCTAGGGTTAGGTGGAAAGAGGCATGGGTTGATAGAGTTAAGGTGGGTAGGTCAAGGATATATGTCTACATGGTTGTTGGAGGCTATAATGTTAAGGTTATACTGTATAGGAGTAAAGTTAAAGTCCGTGTATACTCTAGATTAAAAGGGTTGTCTATAGCTTTACAGAGGATATTTGAGAGAGAGTATAGAAAGGCTATGGTGGAGAAGAGGTTATGAAGGCAAGGGATCCTTTTAGGAAGAGGATTAAAGTTATAATTAATATACTAGGTGATGCTCTTAACAAAAGGGGTCTTACTAGAGAAGAGCTTATAGACTATGTTAAAGAGGTTTATAACAAGCAAGGTCTACAGCCTATACGTGGTAAAGCAATACCTCCTGATCTATATGATAAAGAGCTTGCAAGCCTATATGTTGTTGGAAAGTATGGTCTTGGACTAGATATTGATTATCCAGAGTTTTTTAAGAAGATCTTTTATAAAGAACTATTGTTTGATAAAGCAGTAGACTATATCCTAAATAACGATTATGGTAGTGCTAGAGAAGTTATTATAGAGTTGTCTCCAGAAAACACTATAAACAGTAACACGTTAGCACGTATGCTACGTATAGCGTTTACACGTACACTACTAGGTTTTATGGATGAGAAAGAGTTTATTAAACTACTTAAGAAGTCTGTAGAAGCTTTTCCAGAAGAAGAGAGGACTATAAGAAACTATGTAAGATTCTATGTAGCACACAAAGTTGCTGAAGGAATATATCGTGGTTCTATAAGAAACCGTGTTACCAAGGAAGCCTATAAACAAGCATTTGCTGCTAAAGCAGGGTTTCCAAAAACAACACCTAGTGATGAATACATCTTGGTTATAGCTAGAGAAGTATATAGTATCCCAGACCATGTACTCAACAAAGTTCTCAGTACTAAATAATGGAGCCTAGGTATTTAATCTAGTTCTCTCTCCATAAAAACTCCTAATACACTTCATAACCTGTTCATGAAGTCTTTGAAGCATCTTCTTACGATCCTCCATCAACACTATATCACTATAGCCTTGTACAACAATATTATGTGAAAACGGGCTTGGAACAACTGTTGGACCAAACAATACAAGCTTGATCACGCCACTATGTATCCATTCAAGAACCTTTTTAGCAGCACTGATATGCATGTAGTCTTCAAGTATTTCACGGTAAGTCTCCTTTAGTATAGGGAACCCGGGTAGTTCAGAGACAACTCTAAGCAGTCCGTCAGCATTAAGCTGTAGTCTATGTACACTACGTTCACGTTCACCGTATCTACGTAGGATCATGAACGACCTCTGTGCACAATGCCTAAACCTTCTCTTAAGCATCTCAGTATGTCTAAGAACACGTTTTAGTATATCATCTATATTGTCTGGACTCAGTTGTTTAAACAATTCTATCCAATCAGCTCTAGGGTGTCCGGGAAGAGTGATCATGAATCCGTTATCGTTTATAGTAACCCTTACATTACATCCAAGATGGTTTCCAACTATGTAGGCATAAGCTCTAGATAGTGCTGCGTTTACACGTCTACCAAATAGTGAGTGTACAATAACGTTCCTACGGTCAGCTTCATCATAGATCTCTAATAGTACAAGCTTATCTGATGGTATAAGCCCTTTTGTAAACAAGTACTGCTCCAGTATATAGTCATAGATGTTTTCAGCAGCATGTCTTTCAAGCATATACTCTCTAACAAGATAATCTATAACCTCACTCCTACTCTTAGAAGAGATCATTTCACCAACTACTCTACGAAACCTACCAACCTCTAATGCTGAGTCAAAAGATAGTGGAAGCATTTCACTAAACCAACTAGGAACAGTAGGCTTAGCGCCATCAGCTGGTCTAACAACTATACGTGAACCATAGCTTCTAATATACTCATAGACATGGCCGCCAAGGACAAACAAGTCTCCTGGAGCAAGGTATTCTACAAAACCCTCCTCAAGATCCCCTACGTACTTTCCATCAACAGTGAACACGTGTGTTTTAGACTCATCAGGTATAGTACCTATGTTTAAATAGTAGATCATACGTGCTTTCCTCTTCCTACCGAAAACACCCTCTTCTTCATCAAGCCAGATCTTAGAATAAACCCTCATGTGCTCAAGATAGTCAGCATATCCTCCAGCTAGATAGTATAGTACATCCATGTAGTCACTCCAAGATAGTGTGTGGAAGCTATAGCTTCTCCTAATAACACGGTATGCTTCATCAACTCTCCACTTCTTCTCAAGAGACATACCAACAAGGTGTTGAGCAAGTACGTCAAGCGGGTTACGTGGTATACGTACATTGTCAATCCTTCTCTCCATAGCAGCTTTAGCTAATACAGTACATTCAACAAGGTCATCTCGGTCAACAACAAGTACTCTACCCTTACTAACTTGTCTAATATGGTGTCCTGCCCTACCCACACGTTGTAGGAGGCGTGTAACACTCTTAGGACTACTAAGTAGTACAACTAGATCGATGTAGCCTATATCTATACCAAGTTCTAGACTTGTAGAGCTAACAACTACACGTAGCTCTCCACGCTTAAGCTTCTCCTCAATCTCAAGCCTTATACCACGGCTGAGACTGCTATGGTGTGCACCTATCTCGTCAACATCAATGATCCTCTCTTTCTCCATAATCTTCCTAAGCTTATAGACTACACGCTCTGTAGCACTACGTGTATTAGTAAAGACTAGTGTTGTACGATGCTTCTTAATCAACTCTACTAGTGTACGATATATAGACTCGTTAATCTCACTAGCAGATGCATGGACTAGATCAACTACAGGGCATACAACCCTTATATCAGCTGGTTTAGTGAAACGAGCATCAACTATATAGCAGTCACGTGGAGAACCATCATCATGGTAGCCTACAAGAAACTTAGCAACCTCCTCAAGTGGGGAAATGGTTGCACTCAATCCTATACGTATAAGTGGTTTACCAACAAGATACTCTAGACGTTCAATACTAAGACTGAGGTGGCTACCACGCTTACTACTAGCAAGCTCGTGTATTTCATCAACAACTACTACACTTGTAGAACCAAGTACTTCACGAAATCTTGGAGCATTAAGTGCTATAGCAAGGCTTTCTGGAGTAGTTATGAGTATGTGCGGTGGGTTTCGAAGCATACGTTGTTTCTCACTAGGAGGTGTATCGCTTGTACGTACAGCAACCTTGATCTCTGGTATTTCATAACCTAGCTCTCTACCAACCTCCATTATACCCTTTATAGGTTCTAGTAGATTCCTCCTCATATCATTATTTAATGCTCTCAACGGGCTTACATAGACAACATATATACTATCTGGTAAACCACCTGCTTCAGCCATAGAGTATAGGTTGTCTAGTAGTCCAAGGAATACAGCTAGTGTCTTACCAGTACCAGTTGGTGATGATATAAGTACGTTACACCCCTTCTTAATCAATGGTATAGCCATACGTTGCGGTGGTGTAAAAGAGCTATATCTCCTCCTAAACCACTCTCTAACATATGGTCTAAGCATACTATAGACTTCATCATCACTCCACACTCTACCAACATACCTTATAGCCATAGCCTATACTCTACCCTCTCCTAAGTATAAGGTTCTAGTAGTATAGAGCTACTTATAAACTAGGTCTCTCCACCACCTAGCTATAGAGTAGTAGTATCCCAGTAGGTAGAATAGTATCCACGAACTAGTAAACAACACTCCATTACACAGTCCATAGAGTGCTGGAATAGACAATACTATAGCTAATACAATTTCATATGGGAAGCGTAGACCACTAAACCTAGCCTCCATAACACCCTTAGGCGTTCTCTTAAAAACAAACGGCCTTCTAAAGAATGCCTTCAACATAGCTTTTGAGAGACAAGGTGATAGAACAACTGTTATAGCAGAAATCCTGCCCAAGTTAACAACTCCTCTCCATCTAGAATATCCTCTCCTAGCCTGTGAGTCAGTAAAGGTGTATACATAAAAAGCTGATACAATAGCCCATGGAAGGACTAGAAACCAGTATTTATAGAACAAGTCATCTCCATAAACTATTGATGGAGTTATAAACAATATACCTAGTAGAGTGAAGAGTACTGGAGTATATTGGAGTAGGTATACGAAAAGCTCGATCTTAGAATATAGTGGTTGTTTAGAAAAGAGTATGTCTTTAAACCTTGACAAAGCTACATCAACAGCTCCATAAGCCCATCTCTCTTGTTGTATAAGGAAACTCTTAAGCCTACGGGGTACATCAACGTGTATTGGAGGTTTGTCAATAAAACCTACTCTACCATTAAGACAGATAATCCTTACACCAATATCTATGTCTTCAAGTATCCTCTCTTCATCCCAGCCTCCTACAACACTCTTTAAATAACTTGTTTTAAACAATGTACCAGTACCAACAGTTAAGAGCGGTAGTTTTAGACAAGCTCTACCACGGTATATAGAGTCTACAATATAGTCCATAGAAGAAGCTATTGCTTCAGAAACACGTGTATCACGGCTACCCCCATACCAACGTATAACAACAGCTTCATAGCCTTCATTCTCAATTAAGCCTATAGCTTTTAGTAAAGCTTCTTTAGAGAGACGGTTGTCAACATCCATTACATATACATAGTCTCCAGTAGAAAGACCTAGAGCAACATTGAGTGCACCAGCTTTAAAACCTCTAGACTCACTTCTCCATACAAGATATAGGTCTAGACCCCTATCCCTCCACTTACTAACAAGCTTCTTTAAACTATCTAGGTAATCCTTTGGGTCATCAGATACTATAATAACCTCCATATGCTTACCTAGTTCTAGACTGTGTAAATGGTTTAAACCATCATCAACTATTTCTAAAGGCTCTTTCCTAATAGGCATTATAACAGTGATCTTCTTATCAACAAAGTCGTCTACTATACTAGTTTCTACTCTAAACTTTCTACCAATAAGATAGAGTATGCTGTGGATAAACATAACTATTATAGAGGGTATGGTAATAAGGATCATTCCTAGTAGTCCAAGCCACACACTATAGCTACCTAGTTCAAACATCTATGTATACCCCAGCACCAATACACATAATCTATAGTTCTAGAGCTAGCTATAGCTATTACGTTAAGGATAGAAGGTTACTATATAAGGTTTAGCAAACACTATTAACTCTAGAGAATAGGTGGTTCTAGATATGAGGATTACATGGCATGGACATGCATGTTTCTCTATTCAGAAAACTGATGGATATACAGTAGTTATAGATCCACATGATGGACACAGCATAGGTCTTCCAAGACCAGATGTTAAAGCAGACCTTATACTAGTTACACATGACCACTTTGACCACAATGCTGTAGATATTGTTAAAAAGAATGGTACACGTGTTATTAAGGAGCTCCGTGGAGAAGCTATGGTTGGAGACATAGTTGTTAAGGGTATAAAGACTTATCACGACAAGTTTGGTGGTAGGAGGAGGGGTGAGAATACAGTCTATATAATAGGTGTTGAAGGCCTTAAGATAGCTCATCTAGGTGATCTGGGGCATATACCTAGTGAGAGTGTTTTAGAGGAACTATCTAAAGCTGACATTGTTATGATACCTGTTGGAGGTGTATACACTATAGCTCCTGATGAAGCATGGGATATTGCTAATAGGATTAAACCACGTATAACTATACCAATGCATTACTGGATTAGTGGTTTAACACTTCCACTACATACACTTGAAGACTTCCTATCATATGTTAAGAAGTTTAGAGTTGAGAGAGTTGGTAAAAACTATATTGATGTAGAGGCTAGTAAGTTGCCTAGTGAAAACACTATTATTGTGTTTAAACTATAGCTTTTTTTACCTAGCAACCGTATTGAATAATGCCTTATGTTTAAATATATCGCTTATATAGTCACCTGTATCGACTACAGTGTATCCTATTGAGACCTCAAAGTTTATAGTTGAGTCACCTAAACCACCTAAATACCTATATCTAAACACAAACGCTGTCTCTTCAACAGGTTCTATAACTACCTCATCTGGGTAACTATCTATTAATTCAAACCTGTCAGTCACATTAGTACCACTAGGGTATGTAGTAAATGTTACATTAATATCGTCTATGCTAAGCTGTATACCTTGTGAAAACATATTCTTTATAACAACTCTTATTTCTAAAACATCTCCTAAATATACGGTTGTAGTGTTACATATTATTGTAGTTGATACAAGCTTTGTAACATGTGTGTATACGTCAAAACTATTACCTCTATAAGTTAGTATTTTAATAGATGATACGTCATCAACACTTCTATTAAGAACTAGTGTGTACCTAGTAGACCTGCCTACAGGAACTATTAGTGAACCAATATTGATTATATCTACTGTAGCATCATCGTATGTCACAACAATATACGTTAACAATACATCTATATCACCTACATTCGTTAGTATAAACTCAATAGTATCACTACTCTTAATATGGTATGATATACTAAGCTTCTCCCTAGCTCTCTCAGATACTTCAACCATGGTGTTAAGTGCTTCAGTACCAACTTCAGCTTGTCTAAGAAGTATTGATATAAGGAATGCTATACTAGTAAATATCATTGATACAGTAATTATTGCTGCTATATAGTTACTTATACCCTTCACAACACCGCACCCCTAGATCGTTCTTATAAAGTATTCGTATCTTCTATTAGAGTCAGTGAATAACACTATCTTTACTAGTATGTTTCTTGGATAAGTAATGTCGTCTCCAAGCCTGATCTTTACTTCTGTAACATTCTTCTTAGGTATGTCAACTTCTAGTTTAATTACACGTATTTCTTGCTTAGATCCATTAACAATTACTGGTATAACAAGCTGTCTTAAACCAATAGTTTCCCTACCATAGTTGTATACTATAAGGTGTACTGTACTAGTGTTTGCATCAATATATCCTTCTACAAGCTCTAGTTTTTCAGCAATTCTAGAACGAGCTATCTCGCTTGCTCTACCAAATGTTGCTGATGTGGCTGATACACGTAGAGTATATGCTCTATAGACCATGTATCCTGCAAGCATAGCTATACTTATTAGTATGAGTGTTGTTATAGCTTCTGATACAGCCTTCATCTTCTTAGTTTCCAACCTATACATACACCTCTACATTATATACTGTATATATAGCTCTATATAGAGCTTTGGTGTACAATGTTATAGGATAGTTAAGATAATATAGGGTTGTATAATACATATTCTATCTTAGAGAGAGTGTATGCTGTAGATAGTCTATAGTATCTTAGGTGTACATGTATTGGTTAAACTACCCTTCCCTAAGAGGAGGAAGAAAGAACCTAAGAAAGCTAAGGAGAAGCCTAAGCCAGGGATTAAGAAGGAGGTTAAGAAGAGGGAAGTTAAAAAAATTATTAGAAAACGTGTACGTGGACCAGCTCGTAGGAGGAAAATGCTCTTATCAAGACTCTATAGGCTAATGCTCATACTTATTATAGAGGGTATGGCTTTTGGTGTAATAGCTACACTATTGATCTATATAGCTCTAACAGGTCTCCAAGACTCGCCAATAGTAGTATTTATTGCAAACCAGGTTGGTGTAGATAATCTAACAGCATTTATAGTAGTAGGTACGTTAACAGCTTTGTCAACAGGTATACTGGCAAGTGATCTAGCTGCACGTGTACAAGTTGGTGTAAGCTTTATCAATGTATTCTTTAGACGTGGTAGGAGAGGTGTACGTGGACGTAGACCAATGATCTCTCTACACCCTGGACGTATTGGTTTAGCAGGTTTCTCACTAGTAATACCAGCAACTGGTGTACTATTGATCTACTTATTCCCTGAAGCAGCTGAAGCACAACTTGTAGGGTCAATACTTACTGGCGGCGGCATAGTTCTTAGTCTATGGCTTCTAGTAACATCTCTTAAGCCTCCACCACCACTACCATGGCATATATCTCTTGCTGTAGAGTTGAAGGCTATAAAGCATGAAGAGGCTGAGAAACTTGCTGAACTACTACGTACAGCTGGTGCTACAGAGGCTCCATCCATTATTATAGCTAAGTATATTGCATGGGCTGTTATACTAGGCTTCCTCCTAGTACCTATTGGTACGTTGCTAGGATTTGCAGTCTACTACCAGTTACTACCAATAGATATTACTTTAGCAGTTATACTATTGTTTGCCATAGTCCTTGTAACAGTAATCTACTATCCATACATAAAGTTTACACAGTTACGTGGCGATCGTAGGAGGCTTGTAGAGAGAGACCTGCCATTCTTTGCTATATATGTTAGTGTGCTACAGAGTGCTGGATTGTTTATAGACCATGCATTTAGGCGTTTAATAGGAAACCCTATACTACCAGGTATCGAGCGTGAAGGCAGGATTGTTGAAAAGGATATAAGGCTTGGTAAGGATCCATTGGAGGCTGTAACTGGTTTAGCAAGGCATCATCCATCAAGATACTTTAGAGACTTCATATTCGGTTATACAGCTGTTGTACGTAGTGGATGGGATCCAATGGTCTATCTATCAACACGTATTCGTGAATACATACAGGATATAAAGTTTAATTGGAGAGTCTATAGTGAACGTGCAGCTGGTATTGGTGAAATGCTTCTAATCCTATTCTTCATGGTTACAGTACTGTTTATACTTATAGCTATAGTGTTACCATACGGTGTTGAGGATATTATGATGTTCTTTAACTTCTTGGTAATACCTCTTGTAACAGTTGTTATGATACAGACTATTGAGTCTATGATACCACAGCCTAAGATTAGAAACTACTTTACATCAAATTTATTTATTACAGTGGCTGCATTCCTACTAACAGTTATTGCTCTTAGTATACTAGAAGTTAGTCCACTATACACTCTATCAATAGCTGTTATAGCAGCACTACTAGCTTATGGTATAGACTTCTATAAACAATCACATGAAGTAAGGGATATGGAGAAGGCTTTACCAGAGTTTATGAGGGATATGACAGAGTATCGTAAGATAGGATTCCCGCTTGTAAGAGCATTCTTTATGATAAAGGAGAGCGGTAGGTCATATAATAAGACTTTTGATAAACTAGTTAATGTTGTAACAGCCCAGCTTAGAGCAGGCATACGTCTTAACAAGGTAAAGGTACCAACACGTTCATGGCTTGGAAAATTCGTGTTCTGGCTACTAGGTGAGATCGAGGATACTGGTGGTGGAAACCCAGCTATACTAGAGGAGTTTACCAGTCTATTAACAGATATGCTTGACAGCCGTGATAATGCACAGAGACAGCTTAGACTATACCTTGTACTAGCATATGCTACACCAATATTTCTCGGAGTATTCATAGCAATAGGTGTAGCTATAAATAATATGATTAAGGATGTAATGTCATCTGTTGAAGAGTCTATGCAGGAGTTACAGAGACTTGGAGCACCAATAACACTGCGTATGCCTATACAGTTACGTCCAGCAGATACGGCTATATTCCATGCAAAGATAAGTCTTGTAATAAGCAGTTTTGCACTAGCAATAACACTTGGTAAAGCAGTAGACTTTACAGTACGTAACACACTACGTATAGCAATAATTATGATACTAGCACTAGTTGTACTACTATACGTTGACACGTTTGGACAATGGTTCCTAGAAACATTCATAATTCCAGGATAGTGGTGTAGAGTATAGTGTCTAGAGTAGGGCATATAGATAGTATAGTTAATGAAAAGGATATACTATACAATATATCATGTAGTGGTCTACTAAACATAGGCTATAGCGTCTACCAAGCAAGAACTAGAGTAAGGCTATCAACACTTCTATGGAACATTATAGACTCATGGTATAGAAGCAGGCTATATAGGGGCTCTACTAGAGAAGATATCATAGGTAGTCTTAAGGAGGAGTAGGTATTGTTTAGCGGTTGTGATGAAGGCTCGATAGACTGAGTGTGTAATGAAGGATCAACCGACTGACTACTTCTTAACAATAATGTTGTATATTTTCTTAAAAGGAGCTAGTATTACTCTAAAGACTTCTTTAAAAACAAACCATGTTGCTTTTAGAGAGCCATCTCTATCACCGATCTCTGCTACTCTAACCCAGTTAATCTCTAGTACAATGTATGTGAGAATTATTGTAGCTAGTATAAGAGTTGGTACATAGATATACCATGGAGTATCCATATACTCTAGTGCAAGAAACTTCACTGACTCGCCAAAAACTACTGCTAGACCAGTTATAATTATCTTACCAGCTATAAGTGCTATAAAGTATCTTGAAACACTATAGCCTGATACGCCAAGAGGTACATAGAGTATATCATCTGGTAGGGGTAGAGCAGCAAATACGAATACAGCAAAGAATATACCACGTCCAGCAAGACGTGTAAACAACTCTATATTCCTACGAGACTCCTCACTAAGTATTATACGAGCAGTTCTACCAATATAGTATACAACAAGTTTACCAAGAGCAGCTCCAAGGCCTCCAGAAACTATAATAGCTATTTTAACACCAATATCGTGGATAAAAGCTGTATAGACTACTATAAAGAATAGGTAGGGGATTGTTGAATAAGGTATAACATTACCTAGAAAAGATACTATAAAAACACCTAGAACACCATAGGATTCAAGAAATTCTCTAAAAACAACACTCAAACCATCACTCAATACATAGACACCACATATTCTTAAACACAGTCTAAGCCTAAGTCAATAGATAGATGCTCTAGAATATATAGGTAATGGAGAGTATTAAAGAAACACTTAAACCCCTATATAGAATACTATAGTATGGGATGAATGAAACCCGCCCCATATAGTGAGGGGTGTTCCGATGAGATCACCAGGCCGGTTATGACCGTTCTTTTTCTAATAAAAATATGTTTAAATAAGAACAATGGATATAACTAGTGTGTAGGGTGATTATCCCATGTGGAGAACATTATCTATACTAGCTATAATACTGCTCCTAACCCTCCCCCTATGGAGTACTCCATCATATTCAACAGACTTCAGTATATATGGTACAAAAAATGTTGATGGAGACCCTAGCGACTGGACTGGCACTCCACCTGCAACAGCTCCTGCAACAACAGTTGATGATGGAGAGTTTATTGTCACAGACCCTAGTGGAGACTATCTACCATTCTATTGTAGTGACTGGAACTGGCCTATAAGAACAGATCTTGATATACTGGAGTTCCGTTTAACTGGTGATGCCGACAACATGTACCTATTATTCAAGTTCAATACAATGGATAATCTTTATAGCTACTATATAATGCTAGCTATAGACCTTACACCATATACAGAAGATGATGGATTTAACTCATGGCTTCCAGACTATGCTGATACAGAGCTTGGAGAGATCCCGGCGACAGACACGCATATTTCATGGCAGTGGGACTATGTTATTGGTATAAACTATGACTGGGGTGATGATGGTAGTAACAACTTCACCCGCATATGGGATCATAGTTGGGACTACTTTAACTCAACAGGTACAGTTGTATTCAACCAATCTGGAAAGGTTGTTGAAGCAAGTATACCGTGGAGTGAGATAGGAGGTGTTGATGCTTATAGAAATTCTGAAATCAAGCTATGGGTTATGGTGTTCTGTAACAGTTATGGAGGTATATGGGATCCCTATGACAACTCTGCAACAGATGATAATGGTAATCCATGTCTAGTTGGTAGTGATGTATATGATGTAGCTGGTCAAACACCAACTTATCAAGATACTAGTGGTGAAGTATACGATGATGATGGAAACGCTGGTAATGATAACTGGCCTGACCAAGACCACTGGGTTGATACAAGCTTTATAATACCATTCAGTAGTCTCCCAGAACCTATACCAGAACCGTATCTAGCACCATTAGTAGCTGTATCAATAGCCTTACTAGCCAGCATACTAGTTGTTAAGAAACTACACTAACTAGGGCTAGCCATGCTTAGTTAAGGGTGATGGTATAGGTAGTGAGAGCTATGCATACAATGTATAGGCTAGTAATTATGGTTTTTTTAGCTATGGTACTAGCTTCAACTATAGCAGGTTTTAGAGAAACCAGTATAGTCTATGGAGAAAGCAGTGAACCAGTATCTGTTGATGGACAAGGATATGAATGGAACTACTACATGCTACACGCTCTCGACCCACAGGGAGACCATAGAGCATACCATGGAGACTACTATGATAGCCGAGACATTATAGCATGGTACTATGCTGTTGGAGAACAATACGTCTACTTCAGAATAGACTTCCTAGACCTAGCATATGGAGCTGAAACAGCCTCCAACCCAGATCGTGGATTCACTGACGCACTAAACATATACCTAATGATTGGATGGAATGGAGCACCAGATTATCAGAGTTGGGTTCCAGATTTTGTAAAAGACTATGATGGCGATGGAGTATATATACCTGATGAAGATGGTCTACATCATTATCAGTGGGTGTTAGCACTAGCAATCTATGATGGTAGCAACTATAAGGTCTATCGTACTGACTGGAGTTACTGGGATCAGACAAATCTAACACTACTAATAGCATTTAGTAGTCAATGGGATTTCATAGAGATTGGTGTACCTAAGTGGGTTTTAGAACAGTATGGGTGGAGTGATACTAAGACGGTATGGGCTAAAATAGCTACTGTATGGGTTGATACAAGTGGTAACAATTGGCTGTTTGATGCAGCACCAAACTCTATAACTGATGGAACACCTGGTCAAGATAGTCAATGGAGCGGTGCACTATTCTCTGATCAATATACTGGTACGTGTAAGCTTGTACTACTACATCATGGTAATCAGCATTTAACTGATAACCGTGCATTGAATCCACCTGGTTCAGCTAATAGCTATGGATACATACTATGGGTTCACGAGGATGTATCAAGACTAACTGGTAGGAATATACCAGTTATGATCCATATGAGTGGTACACTGCTTGCAAGCTATGTATGGTGGGACCAAGGTTTTGTAGACTATATGAGGAGGCTTGTACATGATGGAATAGCTGTACCTGTTGGAGGTATGTGGGCTGAGTATATAACAGCCTATTTCTACGACAACTTCAACTCTCCATCAGCAAAGCTTGCACAAGAATACTACTACCACATATTCGGCTACCGCCCAATAACAGCATGGATACCTGAACGTACATGGGATGACGATAGAACTGGTATAGCATGGACACTTAGTAAATACTATAAAGCAATAGTTCTTGATGGAAGCACTCACCATGATGACTGGAGTCCAGATACTAATAGCCTTAAACCACATAAGTATGATACATCAAAGACGAGTGGTAGACCACTCTACGTATTCTTCATACACTGGGATACACAACAGAACTTGTTAAACCCATACGATAACGCTCTTAATAAAGAGCTTCGTATACTATATCTAAACTACGCCATGAGTGTTGATCAACAACAAGTATTCATATATGCTGATGACTGGGAGAAAGCAGCTGGTATAGCTGGATGGCCTACTGACCCACATAATTATGAGAATGCTGTTAGATGGATAGCACAGCATCCATGGATACAGGTTACAACAATTGATGAGATAGTTTCATGGATTGAGAGTGGTTCATGGACTCCTGTTGAAGGATACTACTGTGGATACGATACGTATAGCTATCTAAAGGGATGGGTTAACGACTACCCATATGATGATAAGAGAGCTTATGATGGATGGTATTGGGGTACTAGTAGTGAAGAAGCATTTAACAAACTTGGCAGTAGTGATCCAGGCTATGGTTTAATAGATAACATACAGCCTCTGGGGGATATATGGTGGGATGGTACAACAATATATAAGCTACTAGCACCAGGGCAGGCTATAGACTCTAGTCCAAGGAACGAGTTTTGGAAACTAGCAGTCTATACAATAAATGCTATGCTATATGAGACAGCATGGCATGAAGAAAACGACTGGGATGGTGATGGGCTACAGGATTGTCCGGGATGGGCTCGTGGAGAGTGGGCTCATCTACGTCTAGCTAATGTATTGTTCTTAGCTGCAGAATGGCTTGATCGTGTGAGGAGTGGAGAGATAGTAAGCCCTAATGTATCAACTGGTGATTTTGACTGGGATGGTTTAGAGGAGGCTATTATGTATAATGATAGGTTGTTCTTGTTTATAGATAGACGTGGTGGTGCTGTACCATATGTATTCGTATACGATAATGATACAGACTATGCATGGATGGCTGTTGGAGCACCAATGGTTTACTGGGGTAGTGAAGAGTATGAGAAATGGTGGGGTGCTAGTCAAGTAGGGTTATTTGTGGATGACTACCTTGATTTAACTAATGAGAGCTATTATTGGAGGAACTACGATATTAATGAGACGTTCCATAATAGTACATTAGCTTATGTAATACTTAGATCACCTGATGTAAATGGTGATGGCGAGTACGATATTGTTAAGAAATATGTTATAGGAACTGGCTCCAGTGATCTTATTGTAGACTATTATGTACAGACTGGTGGGCATCTATACATAGCTTCAGCTTTAAGCATGGATCCTTTGTCAACACTGGTTAAAGGGCAGCAGGTGCTGGAGCCTATTAATCAGCCAGTTGGAACATACGAGTTTGGCTATGTAAACCATGATACTGGTGCTAGAGCTACTGTTAAGCCTTTAAAGGCTATGATGTTTACTGGTACTATTGATTGGCAGACATATGATCTACAGTATGTGTTTAAGTTTAAAACCTGTAGTTATGGTGGTGGAGACTACTATTTAGCTAGAGCACGGGCTTCATTCTCTGTAGTTGATCAAGCTAGACGTGTTGATGGAGACTTTAGTGACTGGAATACTACTTCTCCAAGTAGTGATAATAGCTTCCTATATGTTGGTGGAGAGTTTGTTTGGAGGGATGCAGGTGGTGATGAGGTAACGTACTTCTATTCACCAGATACTAGTGTTGACATGCTTGAATTTAGACTAACTAGTGATGAGAACTACATGTATATTCTCCTAAAATTCAATAACCTAACGGTAGTGGAGGGTGATGGAGCACCACTTATAGAGATAGCTATAGACTATAACAGTTCTACTGGTGAAGATGATCTAGCATGTTTTATAGACTATAAAGTAAACCCCGTACATGCATGGGATAGGCTTATAGTGACGTCTTTTGGGAGTAGGCATGATATTGATGGTGATGGAAGGTACGAGTTATTTGTCTACGACTATAACTGGTATACACAAGGAGGTATAGGTGATGATGCAGTTATCTCTATAGAGAATAATGTTGTTGAGATAAGGGTTTCGTGGAGAACACTAGGTATAGATGATCCAAGGAACATGACTCTATACATAGTAGTTGTTACAGCTCATACAACACCAGAAGACTTTGCATGGGATATACCTGGTGAACCAGATGTTCTTGATACAGTATCAACTAGTTCAACAAGTGATGAAGTAAGTGATGGTGTCCAAGACTATGTCTTAGAGGTAATGTTTAGTAGTGAGCTGCCTATACCAGTACCTGAGCCTCCATATCATATGTTACTAGCTATAGCTATTGCTCTAATAACACTGTTAATAGCTAGTGTAAGGTATATTAGGAGAAAATAAGAATATAGTAGAATGGGTTTATATCCCTCTATAGTCTACCCTATACTCTCTAACTTATCTATAGTAGGTGAATGTAATTGGCACTTACTTGGGAGCCTAGATGGGAGTCTGTAGTAATAGAGTATGCTGGAGTAAGGATTAGGACATGCCGTGACCGTATAACAGGTATGATTGCTTGTCCAATATGTATTGATGCCGCTAGTATATGCCTTGGACTACCATCTAGTTCTAAGTATAAGAGGAAGCGTATAGAGTATACATTCTTCTTTAGTACAAGAGATCTACTGCTCCATATAAAGAGCCATGGTGAAAAGCTGTGGGTTAGGGAGAGAAAGGAGGTGAAACCACTGATTGAAGAACAACAAGGTGTTGATAGTAGGTAACATGACTTATGACGAGATCATTATTGGTGATAGGAAGTTCTATAGATTTGGTGGTGGAGTATATCATTCACATAAACCATTTATAATACATGGTATAGAACCAGATATAGCTTTATCAGCTCCATATGCTCTTGTATTAAAGGCATTTAGTAGTGTTAGAGAGAGGTATTTGTATAAGACTTGTAAAACACCATATTTTATTCTAGAGTATAGTGGATCTGATAGAGTAGTCTATCTTCTTGAAAAAGGTGTTAGAATACCTGATCACATGATACCCCATAAACACTATGATCTAGTTGTAGTAGACCCTGTTTATAAAGAAGTAAGTTATACACTTGTAAAGAAGCTCTATAGTCTATCTAGGGTTACAAGTCTTGATGTACAAGGGTTTGTTAGAAAGAGGTCTAGGAGATATCTAGTAGAGTATGAGTGTCCACTATATATTAGAGAGATAATTGAACATACAAACATTATACACATGGACTATAGAGAGTGCATGCTTATACTAGAGTGTCTAGGATATAGTAGTTTAAGAGAGTTAGTGAGAGATTATAGAGGGAAGGTCTTCTTAATAACAAATTCCTGGAGTAAAGGAGTTGTTATAGAAGATAACTGCATGGTAGAGTATATGCCGTATAGGATATACGGTGATGAAACAGGAGCTGGAGATACAATACTAGCAACATTCTCTCTAAAATACATAAACACATACGATATAAAAGAGTCAATAGAGTATGCTGCACTAACAACATCATGCATACTAAAACATAGAGACAACTATAGAGAATGTCTAGAGTGTATAATAG
>CAYZRH010000017.1:0-38664 GCA_964480805.1 uncultured Desulfurococcaceae archaeon | reverse complement strand
CCTCTAGTAGAGAGAAACCGTGATGAACCACCCTACAGAAACCACCAATGACCTAGAACGGGAAACGGTTTAGATAATATAGATCAATTAAACTAATGATTTGTACTAAAGCTATAATAATAATTGATACACCTAACACCATTATAGCTGTTCTCAACCCTGTTATATTAGTCATTTGTATCTCCTCAATAACCTAGTATAAAAGGGTGTGCTATAGTGTTTATGGTGGGTGAAGAGAAGTGGTCCCAGTCGCTCCACCTACATCATTGGTTCAGTACGTCTCCTGCTCGGTCATCCCTTATTTCTATTGTTGTACGGGGTTTTTATTATTGTTTCTATTATACTATCATAGTAGAGGGGGTGTTGTCTTTGGAGGATTATAGTGTCTATGTTCCAGAGGATGTTCTTAGAGAGGTTTTAGAAGTTGAGAGAGTGTCTAGGAGGAGGGGTAGGAGAGGTAGGGCTAGGTTTCCATGTAGCCGTGATATTGTTTATGCTGTTATTGAGGCTTCCCATAGAGCTTATGGTATCCATCCAGATGATTTCCCTGATCTAGTCTATAGTATTCTCCATAAGAAGGGTTTTTCCACAAAATACGTTACTGTTAAGAGGATTTGGAGAGTATATGAGTCTCTTGTAAGACGTAGAGTAATAGATGATGTACTTCATGTAGTTATAGAGAAGGAGTAGGTTTGTGTGATAGAGAATGGTTTTGAAGAAAGGTATTTATATAAAACTTCCATCTGGCTGGATAAGAGTTAAGACAAGGATAGGGTATGAAATAGGGGATGTTGTTAAAAGAATGAGGTATAGGAGAGTACCTATTCTAGGATTAATCGGTGAAGGTGTTGAAGAAGAACCTATTGGTGATAAGATAGTAGGTAGACTCTATATATCAGCATACCGTATTACAAAATATATAACCAGAGTCCTTGATGAAAGAGTTAGTGGATTAGTAATTATAAAACCTATAACTAAAGAGACATATGAGTTAACACTATATGACTCAACAAAAAACTATCTTAAAAAACTAGAGAAGATAGCTGAAGAACTAAATGCTTTAAAGAAGAAACCAATTAAAACAACTTAACCTTCCTACGAACAATGATAACATCCTTCTCAACACCAATACTAACTTGTTCAACATCAACACGGTAGCCGCATACTGGACACTTATAATAATATGTTATCCTCTTAACACCATTGCTAAGCTTCTCGCTCTCAACAACAAGACCCATAAGCTTACCACACTTCTTACAATAAAACTTCTTCTCTGAAGCACTAGCCATATAGTACACCTCCCTCTAAGCCACTCTAGTGATTAAATATTTTTAGAAAGTATTTAACTTAATGTATTCTCCCTTTTCTAGTTTGAAATGTATCTATCATACCAAAGTAATATAAATGCGTTAGGGCAAGGAATAAACAAGAACTATACTAGGAGATCTATGTGGTAGATAAAACTAATGGATTCTGCAGTCTAATGGCATGTATGAGTAGATTAATTGAAGACTATATGAAACTAATAGATACATATAGTGATGTAAGAGGAGAATATATTAATAGGATATTCAATAAACTAGTAGGCTATAACGAGTTCTTTAAAACAATAGCAATAGAATACTGTATGGTGGATGAAGAAGTTTCATGTGATAAATTGTTTGGTCTAATATATGGTGGGATATCGTGTACGATACATAAGTATCAATACCTAGATAAGGGCTATACACCTAGAGATCTGAATATATCATTAGAAGTCCTTGAATACATAGAGTATATAGCTCGTTTAATGAGTAAGATGATTGTTGAGACAAGATTTAGTTCAAGCAATCAAGGAATAAATAATGTAGTCTTAAAGACTTTAGATAACTTAACTAATACAATAGATAGTCTAATAGATACTCTATAAAACACTATAGATAAACTGGATAGCCATCCTCCTTTTAACTGGCTAAGCTACTATTTTAAACTATAGCAACAAATATATTGGGATGTGGAGGTGTTTTTATGGCTTTTAAAAACATTGAGAAGCTATATAGAGTTATAGAAGATAGAGGCTTAGATGCAGTAGTTCTAGTAGATCCTGTTAATATAAGTTACTATACTGGAGTAGACGTTATTGCTGATACATTATTGCTTCTACATGTATCACGTGACGGTGTTACTGAACTATACACGCCTATACTAGAGTATTATAGATTTAGAGACTTGTTAAAGGATATTGAGGTAAAGGCTTTTTCTAAAACAATTAAACCATCTGACGCAGTAGTTGTTGAGAAGAGTGTTGGAGAGATACTGGGAGATATAGGTAGTAGATATGAAAGGATAGGTAGTGATTATAGAGGCTCTAGTCTAGCAATTACTGTTAAAGAGAAGCTTAATGGGAAACTTATTGATATTGGAAAGGATATTGAAAGACATAGAATGATTAAGGAATCCTATGAAATAGAGTGTATTAAAGAATCTATTGAAGCTACTATTAAAGGTATTAAAGCACTAGTAGACTACATACATGAAGGGGTTTCTGAGACAGAGTTAGCTGGAGTATTTGAGCATAGGACAAGGATTGAGGGTTCACGTGAACAAGCCTTCCCACCACTAGTACTGTTTAAACCAGCTAATAGCTATCCACACAACCTTCCTTCAAAAAGAGTTCTTAAAAGAAGGGATCTAGTATTAGTTGATGTGGGTGTAAAGGTTAGTAGGTACTGTAGTGACTTAACAAGAACTATTCCATGGGGTAGACTGGGTAGGGAGGAGAGAAGGGTTTTTGAAGCATTAGATGAAGCCATAGGTAATGTTGTTGATAATTTCCAGCTTGGTATGAAGGCTGGTGAACTAGACTCTATAGCACGTAAGACACTAGCTAAGTACGGCTATGACAAGTACTTTATACATGGACTAGGACATGGACTAGGCATTAATGTACATGAACCACCCTATTTAAAACCTGGTTCAGAGACTATATTGGAGTCTGGCATGGTATTCACTATAGAGCCTGGAGTATACTTTGCTGGTAGGTATGGTGTACGTATTGAAGAAGATGTTGTTGTTACAAAGAAGGGGTTGCGGGTTATGTCTAGTAGGTTACCGCGTATCCTCTATCCTTAAGGAATTTGAGGAACCTATCTAGTTCATCTTTTTTACCAGCTATAATAGACTTTACCCTATATAGATTGTCTAGTCTAAAATCAAGTTCTCTACCATAGACATCAACTATTATGCATCCAGTCTTTTTAGTAAAACTAGCTGCTGGAGCAATATCTACATTTCTAAGTTTACCACTATCATTGTAGAATAGGCTGATTCTGTTAAGACCTACATAGCTTAGTTCTAGAGAAGCTGATCCAAGTACACGTACTCTATAGCCTGGACTCTCTTTTACAAACATTGATACTAGACTATAGAGTCTAGGGTTATTAGCATATACTACAATAGCTCCAGTATTTATACTAGAGCTCTTGTATAGTGAGCCATCAATACATACTCTATCTTTAGAGAAACTGTATGTTTCTTTAAGGAATATATTTGATATAGCTCCAGCTAGTATTTTAGAGAAATACGGTTCTCTATAATAGGCTATAGCCATTGACACTGCTGCAAAGGGTATTAGTGATACATAGTTCATACTACCGTCAAGTGGGTCCATAAGTATAATGTATTCTGGCTTAGATACAAGATCTATTATACCAGACTCTTCTGTAACAATACGTACTGGTAAATGCTCTTTCCTAATAAGCTCTACAGCAAGATCTTCTGCTACTACATCAGCTCTACGTGTCTGATCCCCTCCAGCACCTATTCTTAAAACACTGTCTAACCCCTTGGAGCCAGCTATGTCTCTCATATAGCCAGCTACTTCACTAGCTATTTCTACAAGAAGTCTCCTAAGATCCTCTGTACTATGTTCCTCCAAACCAGATCACTTCTCCATCTACTACTCTATTCTCACCACTACTACACAAGCTTACAAACCTAACTATCTCATCTAATGCTTTAGACACTGTAGATACTGGTACTCCTTCAACACCACCTACTACTATAAGAATGTTCTCTGTATCTATTGTAACCATAGAGTATACGCTATCACGGTATGGGAATACATGTATGATCTTCTCACGATCACTTAGTACAGGGTATCTGTTTGGAAGTTCAACTGGTTCACTAGAGCCTATGGGATAGAACAGTTCTCCTTCAACACTAGCTCTTATCTTTACTGGCGGCTTAAGCCCATCGAGATCATATATACCTACTGGAACAAAGTACTTTACACTAACAAGATTACCTATATCAACAACAGTGTTTACTAAAGGCATAGAACCACTTCTAACAACTCTCCTAATAAGTGCTTCATGGCTAGGCCTTTTCTTAGTAGGGTCTATACCTAGTCTCCACAAGTAACTACGATACATTCTCACCATAGGGTGTTCTCTTAAATTAGACAGGCTATATGCTTCTCTATACTTCTTAGTAGTCCTCAAGATCTCCTCATATACTAGTGGATGTCTACTAGTATTAACTACATCATAGACTATAGAGTATTTTATAAAAGCTCTAGCTTTAAGCAATTCAGTACTACTGTCAACAAGTATTTTAAACACCATGACAGATACCATATATGTCTCTCAGTACACCTATAGTAATATTTTAATGGCTAATAAAGCCTATGTATAACATAGATATATAGCATAAAACATCTATACATGGGGATAATATACCTTGGCAAACATAGACCTTAGCCTACGTTTAGGCAAGAACGCTGTTGTTGAGGGACGTGAGGATATAGTACCGTTTGTAATTAGTGTTAAAGGAGTGAAGTCTACTTCACCGCCAGTAGCTTTTATAATAGCTATAGACTCTAGCTTGTCAATGGATGGTGAAAAGATCTTTAGAGCTAAACAAGCAGCTATAAAGACTATAAATCTTCTTAGAGAAAACGATCTAGTAACAATATACGGTTTCCATAGGAAGGTTTTAAAGGTTGTTGATAAAGCACCTGGTTCTGAAAAGGAGAAGCTTGAGGAAGCCATAGCTAGTCTAAAGCTGGGCTATGGTACAAACATATATGCTGTATTAGAGGAGATGGTTAGGGAAGCTAGAGAGTATAGTTCTAGAAAAGACATAGCTAGTGTTAGAGCTATATTCATAACTGATGGAGAGCCTACTGTTGGACCTAAGAAGCCTGAGAAGATAGTAGGTGTAGCTAAAAAGCTTAGAGAAACAGGTGTTTCAGGCCTCATTATAGGCGTTGGTACAGAGTATAATGAGAGAATGCTTCTAGACATAGCTGATGCTTTAGACGGTGTTTTTGAACATGTTAGTAAGAGTGGGAAGCTTATGGAGCTCCTTAGCCAATATACATTAACAGCTAAAGAGGTTAGTGCTAAAGATATTGTTGTCCAAGTTAAGACCGCTCCTAACTATCGTGTATTTATCTATGGTAGAGAAGCTAGTGTTTCAAGTGGAGGTGTTGATATAAAGATTGGTGATATACATTATAGAGAGATTGTTGATGTTATTGGAGACCTTATTGTACCATCTAGTGAACAAGGTGTTCTAGATATAGGTGTTGTGACAGCTAAATACGTTGATCCAGAGACTAATAATACAGAGTATGTACCTCCAAAGCCTGTTAGGTTAAAGGTATTGCCACCACATCTAGCTCCAACAATAGCTGTTTCTGAAGAGGTTTATGCAGAAGTAAGAGCTATACGTGCAGCACAACATTTACGTGAAAGACTTGGTAAGGAGCGTGTTGAAGAGGTTTATCGTGAGCTAGAAGAGATAGCTGAAGCTACAATGAGGCTTGGAAGTCAAACTCTATATTCTAGAACTTTAAGTATTAAACATAGGATAGAGAGAGAAGGCTTAACTTCAGATGTTTCAAAGGAGTTAGCCTCTATAATCTCTAAACTAATAAGTGGTAAGATAGAGAAAGAGGGTGGAAGAAGTGAGTGAGGAGGAGAATATACTTAAGATAGAGGTTGTCCGTAGCAACTTCTTTATACCACAGCAGTCTTGGACACTTAAACCTGGAGAATATACTCTAGGTAGGTTTCCAACAAACGATATAGTTATACCAGACCCCTATGTATCACGTAGGCATGCACGTCTATTCTATAAGGATGGTAAATGGTTTATAGAGGATCTTGGTAGTACTAATGGTACAATAATTGATAACGAGGATCTACGTGGTAAGGAACCTCATGAGCTAAAGGATGGTAGTGAAGTAGTTGTTGGGTTAACTATACTCAAGATCAGTTTTACTAAAGAGTAGAGATAGTTAGTAGATACAATACACTATACTAGGCTATGAGGTAGGTGATGTGAAAAAGTTTATAGTATATAGTGGTATTGATGAGGCTAGCAAGGTATTCATAGACCCTGTTATATTCTCAAGTATACTCCTTAAACTAGGAAACACTATTACTAGAAAAGGAGAGTATAGGAGGGTTTTAGAAGAACTTGTAATGTATTCTATGCAGGCTGTTAAAAAGAATAATATAGTGTATGCTAAGCTCTCTTCAATAGACAATAAATGGAGTATGAGAGTACTATCTTATGGAGAATACGTTATAGGATGCATCTACGAATCTATAGACATTAGACAACCAGTTGTCGGCTCACTAGCTACAGAACAGTTAACACATACATTCATAGCTGAAAACCCTACTGTAAAACTACGTGCTGGAGAAATACCTCTAGACCAGATAGCTGATCAGTTGAAGAAACATGTTGAGAAATGTATTTCTGAAAAGAAGAAGAGTGTTCCACCATACTACTGGATTGGCAAGATCGTATATAACTTGAAGATTGAGAAGTTGATAACTGATAAAGGAGCATACATGTATGTTCTTGAAGGACGCGATATATTTGGTAGGAAGTATGCTGTTAAAGTACCACGTGAGAAATCAACTGATGGCAAGCCACTAGCTATAGGTGGTAGTGTTGAGGTTTTAACAGAGATTATGCGTGGTTTACTGAATTCTCTAGAAGTAGCTTTGTCTAATAAGGAGAGTATTAAAGAGGAGCTTATACGTAGAGGCTATAGTGACGTTATAGCCGATCACCTTCTGAAGTATAGAGACTATATATTGCGTCCAAGAGCTATTGTCTTATTGAGAGACCTATATAGTGATGAAGAGTATGAAGAAATACCTCCTATAATTATTGAAGAATACGCTGATCGAGGGGATCTTGAGAGGAGGATTAAGGCTAAATGTTTTGACTCACGTGAAATAGCCTATATTGGTATAAGGATTGCTGGTGCACTAGCACTAGCACATGTTAATAGGTTTATACACATGGATGTTAAACCACAGAACATACTGCTTGTATCATGTGAGAGAGAGGCTTATGGCTATAAGCCTCTACTAACAGATTTTGTTGGAGTACACCACTTGTTTGGACAATCCATTGAGTTAAAGAAAGCTACGCCAGAGTATGCTGACCCACTAGCACTACTACGTGGTATGGTTAACTACTCATACGACCTATATAGTCTAGGAAACACTCTCTACTATGCATATACTGGTAAGAAGATAAGCTCTAGAATACTTCTAAACCTTGTAATTCTCAAGAAGTACTATGGACTACCATCACCACTAAAGGTATTTCTAGTAGACCACCCAGACCTAGTGCCAATAGCTCATAAACTAGAGGCTCTATTCAGCCAGTATAATAGGAAGAAGACTGGTTTCTCACAACTAGTATCAATGATAGAAGCTATAGTGGTTGATGCTGATAGAAGGTATCTTAAAGAACTACAGACACTACCAGAGAGACTATACTCTCTAATAAATAGGCTTGTAGAACTTGATGAAGAAAAGAGATACCCGGATGCAATAGCTTTATGGGTAGATTTTGTTAAAACACTACATGAAATCGGATACACAAATCTTATACCACATAAACCCTTCTAAACAGTTAAGAGAACAGTTAAAAAGTGTAGTAAAGAAATAGATTTATAGCATACACGCATACTATATGTTAGATACTCCTGTTTACCTAGAAGGGGTGTGTTCTATGAAGGCTTTGAGTCCTGTGATTGCGACTCTAATCCTAATCGCCATAGCAGTAATCGCAGGAGTATTCGTACTACGCCAATTCCTAATATTCACAACAACAACAGCAACACAGGAGTATATCGAGATACAAGATGCTACACTAATGGCCCTACACAAGCCAGGGTACCTTACAGTATATCTACAGATTAAGATTAAGAATATTGGTGATACAGTAGTTAATGTATCTAAAGCCTACGTTGATAATGAATCCTTTGCTCTAACACTAAATAGGCTACTAAACCCTGGTCAAACATACTCAGCATCTGGGCCGATATGGTCTTTCGACTTAACAGATCCTGATGAGAGAGAGGCTTCTAAGAGATGGGAGTCTGGTACAGAACACCTTGTTGTAGTAAAGTATAGTGTACTGGGTACTGAAGAAACAGTATCACAAAAGGTAATTACTAGATAGCGTGGCTTCAGTAATGGGTTTAATATAAACTATTTCAATGTTTTTTCTTTTCTAAATACCATATCCTTATCCTTTCTAGAAATGATGTAAAGTCTCTAGTAGATGTAGAGACTACATATACTATAGATACAATAGTATAGTATACTGTTGAATATAACACTATGTCTTCATTAATAGTCTGTACTGAATATACTAGATAGCTAGTGTTTAAGAACTTTACCCACATATCTCTTGTAATCTGTAAAGCGAGGTGTTTATAAATGGGGTCTACTGGACTAGTGTTTGTGACTATTACTGAGAATCTAAAGTATTCTAAACCATTCTCTGTATAAACCTTGTCACGCCAATAAACTATATATCCATGGGTTAAGCCGTGTGTAAAGTTGATCTCTGATGCATCAGCTAAATACCTTTGATCAGGACTTACTAGAGTCATTCTTCTAGAAGTAAAGTTTGTTATACCCTGCCATTTAAGACATAGTTCCCATATATGTATTTGTGATGCTTGTTGAGAAAACTCTATATATACATGATACTCAACACCTCTTTCAAGCATTATTAGCAAGTATTCATGAACTCTAGTTGTTGAACCCAATAACTCCTCCCAATTAGGGTTTCTACCAATATAGCGTATTGTAAATTCTCTAGAATATTCAGAAAACAGGTTCTCGTATACAACACCCTTCTTATCAATTAGTGCTGGGGGTCCTTCATAAGTGTTTATAAAGTATTGGTTTGGAGAAGCAATGCTTAGTGCAGAGCTAATGAGCATGAGTGGTAGTATGCAAGCTACTATAAAGCCTACTTGTTTATAGAACAAATGTTTACTACCAATAACTATTCTTGGTGGTTTAAAGGACAAGTCTATTCCATTACCTATTTTCTCAACAACTCTTATAACAATGTATGCTATTGGTGGGATGAAGACTATTTCTGGAGTGTAGTGGAATAATCCATAGCCTATGCTTATTCCAAAATATGATGTAGTTATAAATACTATAGTTAGTCTTAAGACATTAGCTAGAAACATAAGTACTGTAAGAACGGTCATACCAATAAAGAATATACCTATCTTCTTATACCACTCTCTACGGTTAACCCTATATGCTAGAAAGGCTATAACAGGAGATACTCCAAGAACACTTGTTAACCCTATAATCCCAGAACATACTGGTGCTAGAGATAAATAGGCTTTACCATCTGGAGTGTTTATTACAACAACTTGTTGTCCTTCTCTAACAGTATACTCTAGTGTTGTACCAAGTAGTTTAGCAAGTCCTACAGCTAAGTGTCCAGTTATTCTTGTAAGGTATGCTGATAAGTCGAATACAATTGCTAGTGGTATAGGGATTGCTAGTAGTATGAAGGGTGTTACCAATAGTATCTTCTTTAAATTATAGCCTCCAATAAACATTATTACTAAGCCATAGACACCTAGTACTATAGTTAAGACAAGTAGTTGGTCTATATAGGGTGTTCTAGCACTACAGTATAGTGATAATAAGGCTAAGTAGAGTAATGCCAGTCCAGTAAGTAGGCTTTTTAAACTAATGCCTATATTCTCTCTAGAAACCATTCCATAAAGTAGTATTGCTACAGATAGTGGTGTTATGTAGAGATAACTATAAACCTCATTATTAAGGTAAGCATTTAGTATAGCTAGTGAATTAGTGTTTAGAACCATGTATATAGACAGTGTTGCTACCAACAATACTATATAGACTAGTTTAGGATTTAATCTCTCACATACCTTAAACAACATATCCTACCACTATACTCTTAGATACCAGTCTTACTTGACTTCAATAAAACTACTCTTAGCGACCTTAATATTAAGAGTTGCTTCAGCAATACCATTACTATACCTTGTTATACGTCTCAAACTATCATAGATCATTGAGAGAACAGTCTTCTCCTCATCAGATATAGTCTTGTCTGGAAGAACCTTTGTTGACAACAAGTTCTGTAGCTCTTGTACAAGCTCACGTGCTGTCTCAATAGTTTCTTCAGCAGTTCTACGGCTAAGTCTATAAAGGCTATCCATAGACTTGTTGAAAAGCTCTATAACATGGTCTCCAAGACTACAGAAATCCATACAATACCTACATTCATCAGGTCTTACTATAACACGGTTTGCTATATTCACTGCATGATCAGCTATTCTCTCAAGATTACGTGCTAGTATACGATAGTTAATAGTCTCTACAGGATTAGTTATACCAAGTTCATGCATAATCCTTATATCAAGTAGTGCTAGTGCAAGCTGGCGTGTTATCATAAAGTGGAAGCGATCAGCTTCATCATCACGCTGTATAACAGCTTCTGCTAACCCAAGGTTCTTTGTACGAAAAGCCTCTATAGCATCATTAAGCATGTTGTTTACAATAAGGTGTAGTCTACGTATAGCCCGCATAAGCGGTAACTCCTTAATGTTTAGAAGGATCTTTAGTACAAGAGTATTATATGTCTCATCAACAACTTCTACACCAGCAAGCTTTACACGAGCAAGGTTCTTAAGCTCACTAATCTTTCTAGCAAGACCTGGCACTCTATCCTTAAAAACTATTGTTATAGTGTTATAGCCAGCAAGATACTGAGCAACAATTATACGGAAAACCTCTTGTATATTAGGTGAGCCAACAATATGTACTTCACTCTGGAACTGCTGTGCTTCTGTATACGATGGTGTTATAACAAGCTTGTTACCATGCTCGTATATGAGTACATAGTCTCCTGGATGTACACCTACAGCATCAATCCATTCCTTCGGCAGTGTCACTATGTATGATGAAGAACCTGTTTTCTGAATCTTCCTTCTCTCAACCAATATATAGACACCTTAAAACACTATAGAGTATATACATATATGTATATTCCACTATGACCTTATATAAGCTTTAATAAGCTCTACATACAAGTATGATTATATTTTACAAGTATATGTTGTTGATAACGGCTAAGTCTATCTATATACTATTATATACTGTCTATATTAGAAGATTGATTGTATTAGAATGGGGATGGAAAAAAAGTTATATTGGAGGCCAGTGTTTTCTAGACCACTTTACCTAGCAATAACCTTAAGGCTTACTTGCTGTCCAGTTGTTGTTGTAGTGTTGTAGTATACTGTTACTAGATGCTCTGTACCAGTCTCCCATGCCTTATCTGGGTCTAATGTTGGGTTGATGTAACGAACCTTCATTGATGTAGCAAAGGTCTCTCCAGGTCTTAACTCTACACCCTGTATTTTACTTACCTCAGTTGGAGTGTATCCGTCAACTTCTACCTTATCAATTGTTACAAGCTGGTCTCCAACATTCTTAATCTTAATCTGTAGGTATACATCAGCGTAAGTGTCGTTAACGTGTACAACTTGTAGCACTGCATCCTGGATCTCAATGTACTGTTGTGTTGCTGTTGTTGTTGTGAATATTAGGAATTGGCGTAGTACGAATACTCCTGCGATTACTGCTATGGCGATTAGGATTAGAGTCGCAATCACAGGACTCAAAGCCTTCATAGAACACACCTCCTACTGACTACAAATATATTTCTCCAGTTCTAAAATAAATGTTTTATTCTACTTGCTGAATGTACGGTGAATTAATTATCTTATAACAGTCTATTAGAGAAAATACATTTTTAACAGTATTTATCAGAAACCATATATGTTAGTTAATAGATTAATTTTTTATAGAATAGATATAATCTATTGTTTTTGTTAAAGAGATCTATAAATAATGGCTTTAGACAATCTTGATAATAGCTAGTGACTTTTTAGCCTTCCCCTCTTTTGGTACATCCTGGATTTCTCTAAGATAGTTCATTAAAGCCATACGTATGATATCGCTCCTTGTACCACCAAGCTTTTTAGCTAAGTGATCTAGTTTTTCAACAAGATCTTCTTCAGCTTTAAATGTGACTATTCTAGTCGGCATTCTAAGCCACCCTACTTCTATCCTCAGTGTATATTAAGAGGGCTCTTGTAGGATAACTCTTTTCTTCTAGGGTATTACTGTATTTTCTTATAGAGATCAGTCTATATAAACGCTAGATTTTTATAATATTGAAGTATATAGTCTCTACTAGGAGAATCTATATGCCAACAATACATCTATCACTACCTGAAGGAGTTTATAGAGAGCTTAGAAAGTATGCTGACTACATGGGTGTACAAATAACTGACCTTGTTAAATTCATGATTAACAAGGGGTTAGAAGAACTTAGACAAAGGATTGGGAAACAACAAGAAGTAGAACTTGAAGGTACTCTAAAACTAATATTAGCTAGTATAGAGAAGGTAGAGAAGAAGATGGCATTAATGGAGCTTAGGCTAAGAGAACAGGAGATTAAGTTTAAAGAGTATATAGATAACATAGAGTCTAAAATATCAGATCTAGAACTAGCCATACAAGAAGTACAAGAACCAGTTCTAGAACCAGAAATACTTAAAACAAGACATGTTAGAAAACAAAGAATATAAACCATCCTATATAAAACAACTACATGCAGACCCCGGAGCCCGCCGACACCCCCGTGTCTCGGGGGAGTGAGTGAAACCGGGACGGGTCTGCTCCCGGCCTACACAACTTCTCTATAATAAAAAGAATAAAGAGTTGGAAAAGCTATGTTATAGGGTTTAAATGTGTTGGGAGGGCTTGTTTTCTCTTAGGCCTTCTTAGGCTTTTTTGATGGTATTATGTTTCTCTTTGTATCTGGTTCTACTTCTCCTAGTTCATAGTATACCTTGTACTCGTCTTCACCTAGGTCTGTTAGTCTCCTTACTCTAACATATGTTGTTATTAGCTCATCTGGTATATTGTCTAGTCTTCCAAAAAAGTATTTGTATCCTTGTTGTTCAAGCCACTTGAGGAAGTCTTCTTCAAGACCTGCTTGGACAATTAACTTAATAAGTTCTTGTTTTTCAGATGGAGAGAGGGTTTCTACCAAGGTCTTTTCACCAAAAGATCGTGGGGGTTAAAATAGGGGTTTATCACCCGTGTAATAACTAGTGCTTTGTGGTTTAAAGAGTTTTCCATATAGATGCTTTAGTATATACGGTATCTTAGAATACCTACTAAACCACCAAACGTCTTCTTAATCCATGCACCTTCAGGTATGTCCTCACTAAGGAATACTGGTTTAGCACCACGTTTCTTAGCGTATTCAGCCCATTCATGTGCGTCCTCACGATCCTCGTCTATAATAAGTGTTTTAACAGCACCTATTTCAAGAGCTTGTCTAACCTCCTGATCACCGTAGATTACATAGCCATCATCTTTAGCTAAATGTAGTTTAAACTCTTCAACAGCTTTCAAGGCATCAACATACATCTGTTCTTTAAGAACATCACTAGCCTTCATAATCATTTCACGTAGACCAGCTTCACCCTGATAAGCTACATCAACTAGTTTTGGCAACACTAGTTGTCTAAGACGATAGTCTAGATAGTCTCCCTCAAGGAAATCGTATTTAGAATAAGCCGGTCCTCCAAGAAGTATAGCTTTAAGCTTACCCTGTTTCAGTAATGGCTCAAAGTGTTCTCTAGCATGTTCACCAACACGTTTGTAGAACTCGTGGACAAGTTGTTCAATAATGCGGTCGAAACGCCTCTGGCTCTGGCCGCCACGGCTATGTTTACCGGGTATGTAGTCTTCTAGTTCTTCTAAAACCTCAAGCCGGCTACCCTTAAGCAAGCCTATAGTAGCTGCATCGCGTTCAACAATTATTAATCCAACAAGATTGCTCTCAACAACCATGTCTTCTAGAAACTCTGTATGGAAGTACTTGTCTGTACGATAGAAGAATACTGGAACCTTATCTGGAGGAGCAAACATGAGGCATATAAAGTCTCCAGTATCCATATCCTCTCCACAAAATAGTGCAAGCCCGGTATCTGGTGTCTTAGGTATCCTGCTAAGCCTCTCCATAGCAGCTGATAGTGCTCTCTGCACTGTACTACGTGTCTTCTTCAACTTGATGTTGTCAGTTATAGCATACTCTTGTCTAAGTAGGCTAAGCACGTCATTCATTGGCCTTCCAGGCGGGATGTAGAGTGTTAGTAGTACTGTAGCAGGTGCTTTCCACTTCTTAAGCTCTTGTATAATCCTCTTAAGCTGTAGTCTATCAACTTTCAATTTCCTTAACTGTTCTTCACTATAGCTAAAAACCCATACCTCATACACCCTATATAGACTCTTGTCATAGAGTTTACTAGATGCTTATCCAGACTTATATATTCAACGACTAGAAGATAGTATTTAGGGGTGGTTGATTGACAGAGATCGTTAGGACAAGCTACATGAACCCTAGTAGTAGAGTGTTAGAGAAGGCCGTGGGTATTGTAGATAGGTGTGGACTAGTTGTTGGAGTAACAGACACACTCTACGGATTATTTACAAACCCATTTAGAGACGAGTGTGTAGAGAGAGTCTATAAGGTTAAGAAGAGAACTGATAAACCAATACCATTGCTAGCATCTAGTATAGACGATGTTGCTAGAAACACTGTTGTTGATGGCAGGGTTATAGATTTCCTTAGAATGGTATGGCCTGGTCCAGTAACAGTTGTTTTAAGAGTTGGAGAAGACTCTAGAATATCAAAGCTTGTTCATCTGGGTAGTGGAGTAGTTGGTTTTAGAGTGCCAGCATCTCCTCTACCTAGAGCTATAGCTTATAGAGTTGGCGGGCTGGTTACTGGTACTAGTGCTAATATTAGTGGTTATAAGCCTGCTAGAAGTGTTAGTGAAGCATTTAAACAATTAAGCGGCTCTGTTGAACTATACATAGACTCTGGTGTTGCACCTATTGGTATAGCATCTACAGTTGTAAGCCTTGTTAATGGATACCATGTTATACGTGAAGGAGCATTATCTACTAAAACAATTACTAGATACTATAGAATGGTTTTTGGTTAGAGGGAATTGTCTGAACTCATACGTCTCCATAAGAAAGCTGTAGCTTTATCAGTATCAGCTGTAGTTATAGTTCTTATACTCTACACATGGTATTTTAGGATAAACCCATTAATACTACTAACTATTAACCCATTAATTCTAGTACTCTCCATAACAACTCTAACACTATCAATAGTAGTAGCTGGTATAAGGCTAAAGATCATACATAGAAGCGTTTATGGTGTATCACTAAAAATTACAGACTACTTCTACGCTAGACTACTAGGTAATCTCATAGCCCTACTCACACCATCAGCTATTGGCGGTGAACTGGCTAGAGCATACTATTTATCAGTAAAGACTGGTTCAGGCTTGGCAGGACTATTTGCTATAACAGTTTTTGAAGTATACATAGACATTATTGTGACAAACTTGTTAGCTATAGTGTTCTCTATACCCTACCTACCACTATCAATACCAGTAATAGCTATAGCTTTATCCACAGTCACTACATGGACTCTGGTAATGGCTGGTCTTGTAAGAGAGGGTTTATTCAGTAGTATTGTAGACTCTTTTATAAAGAAGCTTCCACAGAGCATAGCGTGTGGTTATGAAGAGTTTGTAGAAACACTTAGAGAGACAGTATCAAAGAATGTGTGTGTAAAGATATTACCTCTACTAATACTATCTACTCTAACTTCATACACTCTAGCATCAGCAACTATATACTTGTTATCAACTACAGTTGAACAGCCAGCATCTTTTATAGAAACATTCATAGCATACATTTTCTCACTAACACTAGGTGCTGTTCCATCGCCAGGTGGGGCTGGTACGGTGGAGTATGGTTTATCAATACCTCTTAAACCAGAAGCTGTTGTACTAACTAGAGTTCTTACATACACCTACATGGTTCTTACAGGCGTTGTAGCTTTATTGAAAATTAGGAAGCGTTAACATATATTACTGTTCATCACTATACATATTTACAAGTAGTGTAACTAAAGCTATCTAATAAACAAGGTTTAATATTGGATAGAGTAATAGTTTAGTGAGAGGAGTAGTTAATGGAGAAAAACAGTATTGTAATGATGAGTGTCGGCGGTTTTGAAGTAGTTATACCGTCTACTCCATGTATAGAGTTGAACATGTCAGCACTCATGGCTGGTAAGTGGGAGCTTATACTAATACCAAACCGTCTTATAACATTTACACACTTGTTTAAAACAATAGTAGAACACTGTGGTGAAGGATACTGGTTTACACGTGTAAGATTCTATGAGCAATGGGAGAAGCCTATTGACATGCTTCTAAAAATAATTGATCCTAAGACAATAATTATATTGAATAGCAATCCAGAACCATATAAGCTAGCTTATAGAATAGCTGGAAACCCTAGATACAGTAGTATGGCTGTATTTGTAACAAGTATTCATGGAGAGATCTATGTTTCTGAATGGATACTAGAACTTGCTAAAATCGCTCATAAACTACATTTAGAGATATCACCTATAGTCTTTACCCGTGGCCTCGGTAGACTGGCTGGTATAAGGGTTACACGTGAACCTATGAGCGGCAATGTTAATGTAGATATATGTATTGATAAAGAGTTTGTCGCACCACAGAAGATTATTGAGCATGGCATACAAGTTGGTGTTATGAGTATTAGAAACTGTCTAGGACTATAGAGTCTATCTATTAAAAACTATACTGTATACCCTATTCTAGTAGTAGGGGTATGTTATGGCTAGAAAAGTAGTACTTGTTACTCCATATAATGAACTAGGCGTTATGGTTGAAGATATCGTATCTAAAGCTGTTGAGATAGCTACAAGACACTATAAGTTAGACATAGACTTTACAGTATTCTATAAACCATCTAGTAGTATATGGACACTAGTTATTGACAACACTAGTGTATCGTTTAATAGAATACCTAGTCTAGAAGAGATAGTCGATCTATTGACGATAGCTAGTGTTCCAGAAAGCACTCTAATAAGTATACAAAGTGGTTTAGAAACAGTTATCTCTTCTGCATAGCATATAGATAGAATGGGCACTCACTCCAATAAGAAACACATTTCTTAGCCTGGTTTCTAGTAAGATACCTATCTAGAAAACGGCATTTAGCAATAAAGACCTTCTCACCACTCTCAGTAACAACTTCTTCAACAACAAAGTATGGGCAGTCACTCTTCAAATCCTTTGGAATAGTATGTATTGGTAGATAAACTGGAAGCTCCCTACGAACACCAACAACATGTTCTTCAAAACCACCCATATACTCCTCCAAAACACATACACCATAAAACAACTATCCACTAAAACAAGGTTATAAGCTAGAGGGTATTTAGCGGTTTATTAGCTATCCAAACTCTAGGCATAATAACCCCCCTCTCTCTAAGCAGCCAGATCCTTCTAGCAAGCCTTTCCTGTCTAACCCACTGGCCATAGCCAAAGCCTCTACCAATAATCTTAGCAATCTCTCTCCTAACCCAATCTGGTACACTACCAGGTTTCTTAGAAGCATATGGTGAACCAGGTAGTGGGAGGAATACGTGGAGGTGTATACGGGTTTTTCTAACTACAAGTTTCCTTATAACATCCATAGTTTCTAATAGATCCTCCTTCTCCTCACCAGGCAGTCCAAATATAAAGTCTACACAAGGTTTAAACCCTGCTTTTAAAGCATTATCTACAGCATTGAATACATCTTCAACACTATGTCCACGATTAATCTTCTTTAACAGCTCATTACTACCAGTTTGAGCACCAATAATGATCTCTCTATTATACACGTATCTTCTAAGTATTTTAGCAACTTCTAGAGATAGGTGTTCAGGCCTTACTTCACTAGGAAATGTACCGTAGAACAACTTCATACCATACTTGTCTATAACACGTTTTAGTGAGTTAAAGAGCTCTTCCAATAACTCTAATCTTGCCTCTCTAGACCTACTTGTAAGGCCATAGCCTAGCCCATTAGGTGTTATAAACCTTAGATCACGATATCCTATTCTACCAAGAACACCTGCATAATAGGCTATGTTATCGACACTCCTATGCCTAGGCTTAAAACCATGCATATAGCTTACTTGACAGAAGAAGCATCCATAGGGGCATCCACGTGTAATCTCTATAGGTCCAACAAGGTATCTCCAATAGGGGAATGGAGGATAGTTATCTAGGTCTACTGGTTCCCTCCTACCAGTAAACCTGTACTCACCATTATCACTAACTACTATACCCTTTACATTAAACAAGTCTCCATTAGTAAAGTATGCTTCAACCAACTCATAGAACGTCTCCTCTCCTTCACCAATAACAGCTACGTCGAATCCAAGACTACGTATTGTTCCAAGAGGGTCGCCTGTTGGATGGGGTCCTCCAGCAATACTGAGTACGTTGTCTCCCTTAACCTTATTAATTAGTTTGATCGTGTCTAGGAAATTATTGTTAATAAGCATATATGTTGAAAAACTAAATCCAATAACTATTCTATAGTATCTATTCTCTAAATATTTTAGAAACTTAGGTATGTTCTCTAAATTCTCTATAACGTATATGTCATATAGTTTAGAGCAGTCTATTGAAGCTAGTAGAGCATTAACACTATACCTATTTCCGCGGCAGTAGTATAGTACTACAGCGTATTTTCTAGGCAATACTAGTACCTCTAGTCTCTAAAGACACTTTATATAGATTATACATTGACTTAACCATATATTATAACTGCTCTATAACAAGTAGTAGAGAGTACATGGTATTATGTATGGAAGGACTCGTACTTCTTTAAAAGCCATTTAGAGTGGAACAAAAAAGTTATCCGACACCACACACCTAGATATAAAAACGTGTTAAACATATCTCTCAAAAGAGGAGGTCCTATAGAGATGAGCTTCAGCAGTAATATCAACCTAACTGAGGATGAAATAAGATACTTTGTTAGTAAGATACGTTTAAGAAAGCTATATGAAGATGACGACGTTATACTAATGACGGCACCTAATGAAGATGAACTTAAGAACATTATACTAGAGCTATTACATGAGAAGCCTATGAACCTTAGAGAGATACATACGATATTATCAGGGCTTGCTAGTGAGGATAAGATTAGGAAAGCACTAATAACACTTGTTGAAGAGGGTATGATAGCGGTTAATGATGAGGGTAGGTATACGCTCTTAGGATACTAAGATACTATTTTTCTTAAAGATAAGTCAAACCCTCTTCTCTACTATAAAACAGTTTGTGTATAGCTAAAGGTACTTCATACAAGTTTTTAACAACAATACATGCTCCATTCTCTACAAGATCCCTTCTTCTTTTATCAATATTTGATACGCCAATAAATGGTATGCCAGCTCTAATACAGCTACGGGCATCAAGTTTATAGTCGCCAATCATTACTGTTTCAAAAGCTTCTACACCGTATCTTCTAATAATGTGTTTTAAAATCCATGACTTATCAAACAACTCTGCTTCAACACCTCCAAGCCTCCATAAACTATACATTGTATAGACTTCATCAACACCCCAGTCTAGATTAAAACGTCTAAGTTCATCCCATATAGTCTCTGGTAAAACCTCTCTACCAGTAACAATTATGTTTCTAGAACCCCATAGACGTAGCATTAGTAATAGATAGCAAGCTCCAACTGCTGGAGAACCGTGTCTAGTCTTATAGACTCTTCTAAAAAACCTCCAAAAACTACTTGGACTAGTATTATCTGGTATGGCTTCAACACCTATTCTATCACTATAGAATAGTCTATAGAACTCATCTAGAGTATATGGTTTAGAGTTAAAGAAAGCTCTAGCTTCATTAACAGCTTCATAGAAGTCAAGCAGTGTATCCACTAGTGTAAGATCGTAGTCTAAAAATACTATCTTTGGAAAAGACATCTCCAACCACCGCATTAGAGAGTGGTCAGTATTCGGGAGATACCTCATAGGCTATCGGTATTCGGCAAACTCTTCATCCCATTATAGATAGAGAGTAGAGTGTATATTAAGTATATCTTATAGATAACCATTATGGGATAGGTTATGGAGGCTAATAGAGTAGACCTACAGTGTAGAGTTGATGATGCTAAAGGAATTGTGTGCTGGTTTACTAGCTCTAATAAAAGTGTTAGTGTAGAGCATAGAGTTGTAGGAGATATACACGTTATACAGTATGATCTAGGGAGGCTATGTCCATATACTATAGAGTTTGAAACACCTATTAACTATAGAGTTTTATGTAATGGAGAGTTCTATGGAGAACTAGCATGGGGTAGTAAGAGAGTTTCACAATGGAGTACACTAAATAATGTAGAGTTTATTAACTGTATTATAGGTGAATATAACATACTAGAATATGAGCCATTTATTATAGCTTATAGAGGTAGGAATATAGACTCGTATAGAGAGGATATAGAGTGTCTTAGAGAGAAATATTATCTATGGAGAATACTGTCTAAACAAAAAATTTACAAAGTATATGAACTAGTTCTTCTAGATAAGAAACTAGGTATTCTAGAGCCTCCACTAGCCTACCCTGAACTCAAAAGCTTTGTAAATAACCTAGTATACTCTACCTTTACTATACTAGGTGTTAAATTATCTAAAAAACATAGGCTTATAGAAGAACTGTCTAGCTCTCTAATAGAAGAAGAACCCCTCATACCTCTTGATAGAGTAGGGTATATTATAGATATGTTAGAGAGGGGGAGGCTCTCTATTAACCATCTAGATTGTATTAAAACTATTAGTAGAAGAGAGATTATTACTATAGAGAATAAGTGTTGTAGAACTTGTTTATTATTTATGAAGGGGGTTAAGGGGAGGATTATACTATACATTAATGCTGGAGAGAGAATAGATATACCATTAAACATTGTAGGAGATAGTTATAGATACATAGCTTTACTAATAGATTAGCTTTGGTGTTAGATAATGTATATTGTTGACATGCACTGTCATTTACATGAATTTATAGAAGAATATGGTTTAGATGAACTAGATAGGTATAGAGAAGGCTATGTTATAGTAGCTGTATCAGATGATCTAGAGTCAAGCATTAAAACACTTGAAATAGCTAGTCAATACAGCTTTGTAAAACCATGTATAGGTATTCATCCATGGAGTATAGGTGAGGCATCAATAGATGATCTAGAGAGGATTATAGAGCTTATTAGGAAAGAAGATGCAGTCTGTCTAGGTGAGGTAGGTTTAGATACAAGATTTGTAGGGAAAACTATTGATAAGCAAAGAAGGTTTTTCTACAAGTTTTTAGAGATAGCCCGTGAGCATGATCTTGTATTAAACCTCCATACAGCTGGTACATGGAGTGAAGTACTCGACCTCCTTATAAAATACGATATTAGTAGAGCTTTCTTCCACTGGTATACTGGTCCAAAAAGCCTTATTGAGGAGATCAAGAGTTATGGATACTATGTTGGAGCTAACCCTGCTTGGAAGATTCAGAAGAAGCATAGAGAAATACTTGAAACAATAGATCTGGGTGTTGTTATTACTGAAAGTGATGCTCCATATAGGTATAGGGGTCTTGATATGAAGCCTTCTATGATAGAGGATACTATAGATTATCTAGCACAGTCTCATAGTGTTAGTAGAGATTATGTAGTTCAACAGATCTACTATAACTTTGAGAGATTATTCCACTAACAACATGTTCTTTTGATACACTGTATTCTCTTATAGCTGGAACGCTTTGTTTAACAAGTCTTTCTCTAAGGTTTAATAGTGTGAATAACTCGTTTACAAGAACTTCTCTCATATAATCACTTGTGTCTCCATAACTGAGTCTGTATAGAATATACCCTATTCTTCTATTAATGTTCTTTAAGTAATAGCTGTTTACACTATATTCTAGAGTTTCTTCTACAACATCCTTACTCATAAGATTACACCTATATGACATGGTAAGTAGGCTGTCTTATATTTAAATCTATGTATAAAATACTTTATACCATTACAAAAAATATTGTTATGCTTCAACACCAACCTCTCTAGAAACACTCCTACTAGGAGTCTCTACACCTTCAACATATATTGATATAACAACGTGTGTCTTTCTAGGAAGGATCGTTAGCTCCATACCATCATAGTGTATGATAACGTTTCTAGGCTCTCTATAGCCTAGGCCCTTTAACACAAAAGCTACAGCACGGTATATGTCATAGCCTAGTTGTGTAGCTTCCTTAATTCTTGAGAAGCCAAGCTCTATTGGTGCTACATAGTCTATAACCCTCCCCTCGTGATCGAGTACTACAACGTATAGGTTTCCAGACACACTATAACCCTCCTATTTATTGATGTTCACTCTAGTTTAGAGAGTAGCTTCATAGAATGCTTTAAAAGAGGGTGATAGGGTATTAATAGAGTATTAACTAGGTATTAACAGTAGAGTAGGGGGTTTGGGTGGTGGAGGATGTCTTTAGCTAAACTATATGCTTCAATGGCTCTAACAATAGTGGTTGTAACAATAATATCTCTAATACTATTCGTTGGCATACTCAGTCTACTAAACTATGAGATCACTATACAGTACATACTATTCTTCATAGTATTCATCTACATCATACAATGGCTACTAGCACCCTACATAATAGATGCAGTATACCATGTAAGACCTGCTAAGCCTGGAGAACTACCATGGCTTGAGAAAGCAGTTAGGGATATTAGTTTAAAGAGTGGTTTAAAGCCTCCAAAACTTATGGTAGCAGGTATTGATATACCAAACGCTTTTGCTTACGGTGGGCCGCTTACTGGTTATAGAGTAGCTGTCACACGTGGTCTACTAGAGATTCTTCCAGAAGATGAAGTAGTAGCTGTTGTAGGGCATGAGATAGGGCATATTAAGCATAAAGACATTGTTGTCATAATGCTTGTAGGGCTTATACCAACAATCATATACTGGCTTGGAAACTACCTACTTAGATGGGGATGGCTTTTTGGATGGAGTAGCCGTCGTGAGGAAAGCTCTCTAACACCACTAGCAGCTATAGCTTTAGGAGCATTCCTTGTAATGGTTGGCTTCCTATTAAACCTTGGAGTACTCTATCTTAGCCGTCTTAGAGAATACTATGCAGACTCGCATTCAGCACTAACAGTACCAAATGGTTCAAAGAAGCTTATGAGAGCACTAGCAAGGATCATGGTTGCTACAGGCTATCTTAAGAAACACGGTGTTAAAGTAGAGAGTTATAACCAGTTGAAAACACTATTCATATCATCACCAGATCACGCTGTCTCAGCTAGAAGTATTAGAAATATTGACCAAGTTATTGAAGAGATTAAGAGGATGAAGCCTAGCTTATTAATGGAGATATTTAGTACACACCCGCATCCAGCTAAGAGATTTAGATTTCTAGAAAGACTTTCAATAGCTTAAACATAGGTGTTTAAAGTATATAGCCATAAGTGTTTTCTGACTAAATTTATAAGCTACTTTATAAACTATATACACTCTAGACTCATGCTGTATAGATAGACTATGGTGTAGAGAGTGTTGAAGACAGAGTTTGGAGAACCAGTATATACTAACGGGTTTATGGTACAGAGAGTTGATATTATAGATGAGTCAACTGGTCTTAAATGGAGAGGTAGTGCCCGCTTGCTTCTAGAAGAGGAGATACCCCTCTCTCCAAACAGTATTATAGACCATATTAGAAAAGCTGTTATAGATGCTCGTAGAGGAGTTTGTGTTAACAGAGTCTATAGGTTTAACCAATACCTACTCTACATAAGACTAACTAGTAACGAAGACTCATTCCTTAATGCTTCAAATGTTGAAATAAACTTGTTTAAAGAAAATAAGGTACTATATAATGTAAGGTTATACCCGTATCTCTAGGCTTCTCCAAGAATCTTCTTAATCTCATCCAATACTCTAGCCTTACGTTCAAGTTCTTCTCTAACTCTACCAACCTCTTCTTCAAGTTCTCTAACTCTATCCTCAACCTTCTTCTTCTCATCCTCCAACAAGCCAATCTTCTTCTCTAACTCCTCAACTTGTCTAGAAAGCTCTTCTCTCTCCCTTCTAAGCCTATCATTCTCCTTCTCTAACTCCTTAATCCTCTCCATAACATCTTCTGGAACAACTGGTTTACCAATGAATGGGACACGTATCTTAAGCTCGCCACGCAGTAGCTTCTCATAAGTCTTAAGAACGAGTTTACCAGCTTTAGTCTTACCACTAAGGTGTGCACGAACCATAGTCTCACTACGTCCAATCTCTTCAGCTATACGGCTTATAGGATAGCCTGCTTTAGAACGAGCTAGTGCAGCAGCTGCTACAGCTAGGCTATCAACCCATGTAGCTCTCTCTATAGGATCTCTTATAAGCTCTAGTACTTCTGGACTATATAGTGTTGCTATAATGAGGGCCATTTCTAGTCTCTGTATATCCTTTTTACCAATAGGTGTTAGAGGTATTGTTGTTAAATCAACTGTTATTTCCTGGAACTCTTCACTAGACATGGGACACCACCGTATACTATATATTATGTATTCTAGCTAATATAGTGATCTCCTTAGTGTTATGGAAAATACTTAACTAGCTAGACTTGTGTATAGAAGCTATGGTGTACTAGTCTATGGTGTCTAGTAGAGGAGACGTTGTAGATAGGATTAAGAGTGTTGTAGAAGAGACTGGTAAAGGAGTTGTTGTAACAGTGGTTGTCCATCCAAGGTCTAGTAGTGATAGACTTGTATTAGAAGGTGATGAACTAGTCTATTATACGTGTGAACCACCATTACATGGTAGAGCTAATGCTTCACTTATAAAGTTCTTTTCTAAAACAATAGGTATACCAGTATCAAAGATAGGTATTGTATACGGGTATAGGAGTAGAGTTAAGAAGCTACTGATTACTGATACATGTGTTGAAGAAGTAGTAGAAGCTATTGCTAAAGCTGTTGTTGTAGAATGATTAATATATCTTAGAGAAGATAGTGTATTTATAAGGTAGCCGTGTATTTAGAGGTGGTTGCTTTTACACAACAACCTTCTCCATACGACCCAGTTGAGAAGATCATAGACTATGTCTACAAACTAATACCAGTTGCTAAACAATCTATTAAGAACTATATACATGAAACACCAGTTGTATCAATAACATCGCTTGTAGAACGTGTTGGTAGACAAGTCTATTTAAAACTAGAGAATCTACAGAAGACAGGTGCTTATAAAGCACGTGGAGCAACGTTTAAGATCAAGAGGCTTCTAGAGAAGGGTGGTTTAAAAGGTGTTGTAGCAGCATCTTCTGGAAACCATGCTCAAGCAGTAGCTTATGCTGCTAGAGTAAACAATGTACCAGCAGTTATAGTCATGCCTGAGACAGCTAGTGCTACTAAAGTACAGGCTACAAGGAGTTATGGAGCAGAAGTTCTACTCTATGGAACAATATATGATGAAGCATACTCTAAAGCACTAGAGATAGCTCGTGAGAGAGGCTATGAGTTTATACATCCATTCGACGACTTAGAGATTATTGCTGGACAGGGTACAATTGGTTTGGAGATACTTGAGCAGCTTCCAAGTGTACGTGAAGTACTTGTACCTATTGGTGGTGGAGGGCTAGTATCTGGTATAGCTACTGCGTTGAAGAAGTATGACCCAAGTATACGTGTTGTTGGTGTACAGCCACGTGAAGCTGCTTCTATGAAGTATCTTCTTGAGGGTAAGCTTTCAGAGTATATACCAAGGCTTAGTATTGCTGATGGAGTTGTTGTTAAGAAGCCTGGTAACTATACTTCAAGGATTGTAGCAGAACTTGTTGACGACATAGTTGTTGTTGATGAAGAGGATATATCTTCTTCAGTATTCTTCCTACTTGAGAGGGGTAAGATAATTGCTGAAGGAGCTGGTGCTCTACCTGTAGCAGCACTGTTGTCTGAGAAGTATGTTCCAGAGAATGAGCCTGTTGTACTCGTTGTTAGTGGTGGTAATATTGATCCAACACTACTGTCTAGGATTATAGTCCATGAGCTTTCTAAAGACGGTAGGCTTGTCACACTACGTGGTGTTGTTGATGATAAACCTGGTGTACTACATAGTATTATAGAGGTTATAGCTAAGTATAAACTCAATATTGTTGATATAAAACATGACCGTATATCACCACACCTACTCCCTACTAAAGCTTATGTAGAACTAGTGTTTGAGGCTTCAACACCAGAGCTTGTAGATAAAGCACTTGAAGAACTAAGGCATAGGGGGTACTGGTTTAAGAAGAAACTTGTCTAAAATAATCCTCTACAATACTGGGTATGTCAGCTAGGTCTCTAACACAATAGTCAACTACGCTATTAAGCCTGTTACATGGATGTATAGCTATTGATAAACCAACTATATTGAATACAGGTATATCCCATACACTATCGCCAACATAGACTACTCTATCAAGACTATAGCCCAGTGCTCTAGAGATCTTTTCTATAAGAACTGGTTTCTCAAGTAATGGAACCCAGTCTCTACCACCAGGTATGAGTTCTCCATTATGGAAGTATAGTTCATTATAGAGGCATATATCTACTCCAAGAAGTCTACAGATCCTCTTTACAAGAATATCTACACCACTACTAATAACACCAACTAGGAAGCCGTTTTGTTTAAGAAGCCTGACTGTGTATAGTGCTTTATCTCTAACCTCTATACTCTCTAGAGCATCTACTACATCACTATACTCTATAGGCTTACCCCAAGACTGTATCATTAAAGCTATATCTATCTTCATCCAGTCAAGATAGCTTATCAAACCATCTCTATAGAGTCCTGCAAAATAGCTGTTATCAATGCTTCCAAAATACTTGTGTAGTTTAACCCAACTACTCTCATCTACAGTTAGTACTCCATCACAGTCAAAGAACACTATACCTTTATACAAGCTCTATACACCAGCTAGTACTTGACTATTTGATCGACTTATATATTTTCTCAAGATAGTTTATAGCATCAATATAGTTGTCAAAAACCTTATCTAAACTAATATTGACTAAGACTCTATACCTATCCTCAATAAGTACTAGATATGCTTTAAACCCATCATACTCTACCTCAACTCTATCATCTATAATAGATACTTTAGAACTAGCAAGCTTCTTCTCAATATTCTCAACAATAATCTTTACCTCACTAGTACTTACAATACCCCTCTCTATATCATGGAGTTTCTTAGAAGCTGCTTGAACAACTTCTGGTAGATCACTATATGTCTTAATAACTTCTTTTAAAATATCCTCAAGTATATCTAGAGCATTAGCTGATTTTAAAACACTTACAACTAAGTCAAAGTCACTACTATTAAAGTATTTAACCAAGTTTACAGGGTTTCCACCATAAACACTAAATCCATACCTATCTTCAGCACTAGCTATAAGCTTACGTACTTCATCAAGAACACCTATAAGATACCTCTTTCTACGACCATACTGGCTTAACTTAGGGTTAATAATGTGTCTAAGGAAGTCTCTATACATGGAGTCCACCCTACTATTAATACCTAGAAATACTACAGAACTTTATTAACAGTTACCCATGCTATAGAAACAATTAATAACCTTTACAACTATAAACCCTTTAGATATAGGAAATGGTTTATTGGGATCTGGTTTGGCTAGACATAAGAAGAGGAAGCATTCATGGAACCCTTATACTAGTGAAATCCAGAGACTAAGTATATACCCTAGAGTTAGAGCTAGTGGTGACGAGTTTAGACTAAAACCTGGTATGGAGATTACTGTTGTTATAAACGATATGGGTGATAGAGGGCAGGGTATAGCTAGTTATCGTGGATACAAGGTCTATATATATAACGCTAGTGTTGGCTCTAAAGTTAGAGTGAGGATTACTAGAGTACAGGGTAGCCGTGCTTATGGAGAGATTGTGGAGACACTTAGTGAGAGTAGTATAGAGTACTAGGTTTATAGGCCATGGGCTCTACTAGGTTATCTCGCTTTCTAGACTCTCTATATAAGCGTGGTTTATCTAAGAAGACTATAGATGATCTGTTATCTGGTAAGCCACTGACTAGTGAGCTTGAAGCATTTATAGTAGTTGATGAAGCACGTAGGCATGGAGCTAACGTATTGTTTGAAGACGAGGTCGGCGGTCTTGGTAGTGAACCAGTTTATGCTACTATTCTAGAGCTTGATCATGTACTAGTTGTCTACTTAGCATCTAGTATGGTCCATGAAGTTAGGTTGATGGATAGGAGTAGTTATTGGAGAGCATTAAGGGTTGCTAGAGAGTTTATAGAGTCTATGGGTAGGGTTGGTTAAATAAGCATTTAATCCCTATTGAGACAATATAGCGTTGTAGAGTAAAGGCTATGTGGTGGATAGTGTATTGTCTAGAATGCTTCATGAATGTATTGAACGTGTAAGAGAGGTTATGGAGAGCTATAACCCATACCCATACATTGACGATAGCGAGGCTAGACACTATAGTCTAGATAGTGTGTCGGTTGTTGTAAGAGAGAATACTCCAGAGATCAAGTGGGATCGTGAAGTACGTGTAGCTGGACGTGTAATGGCTCTACGTGTCCATGGAGGACTATCGTTTGCAGACCTATATGATGAAGGCTATAGAATACAGTTGTTCTTATCAAGAGACGTTCTAGGTGTTGAGAAATATAGCTGGTTTATTGAAAACATTAGGCGTGGAGACATAGTATGGGTTAAGGGGCCATTGTTCCGTACTAAACGTGGTGAGTTATCAATACGTGTAGTAGATTATAGGTTATTGGCAAAGTGTATGGTCCCTCTCCAACACGTATGGATTGGTATTGAGGATCCAGAGCTTCGTTTAAGGAAGAGATATATGGATATGGTTTTAAACTTTGAAGTCTATGAAGCTATTCGTACAAGGTTTAACTTGATCAAGGAGATTAGGCTTTGGATGTATGGACAGGGATTCTATGAAACAGATACTCCAGTACTACAGCCAGTCTATGGTGGTGCAGCTGCTAAGCCATTTACTACACACGTTAATACCTTTGGTGAAGAATGGTTTCTACGTATAGCTCCAGAACTCTATCTTAAGAGACTGCTTGTAGCTGGTTTTAACAAGGTTTTTGAGATTGCCCGTGTATTCCGTAACGAGGATATAGATGTTACTCATCACCCAGAGTTCACTATAATGGAAGCCTATATGGCTTATGCAGACTATAATGATATGATGGAACTTGCTGAAAATCTCCTATACAACCTTGTTTTAAAGCTTACCGGTGGTACAGCTATACGCTATCCAGTTGATCTTGAGAGAGTTGGTACATGTTTTCTAAAGGAGTATGATAATGATGTGATTAGAGAATATCTAGAGTATACTTTATGGAGTTATAGTGGTAGGAAAAGGAGGGTTCAAATAGGTTCTTCATCAGTTAAGGAGTTTCTTAAAAACCCTGTTAAATGGCTTGTTAGAAAGGTTGGTGAACCAAGACTTTTTATTGAGATAGACTTGTCTCCACCATATCCAAGGTTAAAACTACTCAATCTTATTAGAGAACATGTTGGTATAGACTATGATAGCACCAGTGATGATGAAATAAAGAGGCTTTTAGAAGAGAGACAAATTATTATTAAGGGTGGTTATAACCGTGATATAGCATTTGTTAAACTATTTGAACACTATATTGAGAAGAAACTAGTTAGACCAACATTTGTAATAGACTATCCTAGAGGTTCTTCACCACTAGCTAAACCACATCGTCAAGACCCAAGGCTTGTTGAGAGGTTTGAGCTCTTCATAGCTGGTCTAGAGATAGCTAATGGTTATACAGAACAGAATAATGCTTTAGAGCAATACCTTGCGTTCAAGGAGCAGGAGGAACGTAGAAAACTAGGTGATGAAGAAGCTCAGCAGCCAGACTATGACTTTGTAGAAGCATTATGTGTTGGTATGCCTCCAGCTGGCGGTATAGGATTTGGTATTGACAGGCTTGTAATGATATTTACTGGTTTAACAAGTATTAAGGAAGCAATACCTTTTCCAATGATTAAGAGAGCTAAGTATAGTATATAGGTTCTCTATATTTCAATAAGGTTATAGATGAATTCTTATTAATAGACAACCTCCTATCTATATACATAAGGATGATTGTCTATGTATATCCCATTTATTGATAGAGATTATGAGTTGAAATGGGTTTTAGAATGGTTTGACAAGGGATTCTATCCTATAATGGTTATCTATGGGCCTGAAGGTTGTGGTAAGACTAGGCTTTTAATAGAGTCTATTAATAGGGTTAGAGAGTTTAATGAGTACATGGTTTTCTATATTGATGCTTTAGAAGATAAGGATCCTAGTAGAGCATTTTATGGCTCTAGCTATGTTTTAGATACAGTCTCTAGTATTATTGGTAGTGTTTCTGGTTTAGGTAGTGGGTTTGCTAGAGCTATAGGTTATTGGTTTAAGAAACTAGTTACTAGAATAAATGTTAGAGGTAGACATGTTGTACTCCTTGTTGATGACGTTGTTAGAGCTATTGGTTTAGACAATATTGATGTATATTGTAAGAAAATGCTCGATCTACTTGAAGAGATCTATAGGTATGATCCAGAGACTGTATCTATAATTGTGACAACTAGTGAAGGATTGTCTAGAGAAAGACTTCTTAAACATAGATGGACTACACAATATCTTCTATGGAATCTTGATAGAGATGCTACTAGAGCTCTACTAGAGAAGCTCCATGCCCCTAGAGATAGGTTTGAAGAGATTATAGAGTATACTGGCGGCAACCCTAGATCAGTTATTGAGCTATGGAGGCTTTCATGGAATACTAGTTTCTGGTTTAAGAAGTATTTAGAAGTAGTTAGGAGTGTTTTAGAAACTATGGATAGGGAATTAATCAGCTATTTAGAGTATGTTATAGAAGATCCAGACTACTTATCTAAAACTCCAAGTTCTCTATACAACATGTTACTAGAATATAATATCGTTATTGAACTACCACTAAAGGAGTTAAGGATAGCTAATAAGCCTGTGAAAGACCTTGATCTCGGTATAGGAGAACGCTATGCATTCCAGCTCCCTATATACAGGTATGTTTTAAAGAAACTGGTTGACGAGAATTAACTCAATAACTCTTATTATCCTCACAACTGATTTACTCTAATGGATGGTTATGAGCGGTATATCTGTTAATACATTGTTTAGGAGGAGTGAGAGTTTTAGAAATACAGCTTATTATAGGTTTAAACATGGAGACTATGACCTAGTTTGTTTTGATGTAGAACAGTCTCTACAATTGAGAGTTAAAGCACTGTTGTTAGAGTTGTTTGAACTAGAATCTAGAGTTCATGGTGTACGATCTAATCTCTCAATACTATACAAGGAGGTTAAGAACTCTAGTATTAAACCAGGTCTATTGGATGTTCTTAGAAATTTCCTAGACAAATATAGAGATGAACTATACTTTATTGATACAAGCCATTCTGACACTAGATATGGTTTTATAGAGTATAGTAGAAAGGATGCTATTAAGTGTTTAGAGGTTATGGAGGAGCTTATAAAGTTATTAGACAGGGTTGAATGCAGTTTTAGCTTCTAGGTCTTTTAAGGTCTTTGTAGGTTTCTTCTTGTCTTAAGTGTTGTTGGGCTAGACTTATAAGTTTAAAGAGTATATAGGTGTATTGGTGACTCTAGATTCCCGATACCCGCTCCTTGGTCGGGTGGGGAGGGGGTCTGGAGAAACCGTGATGAACCGACCTACGGAGACCTACACAGACCGTAGGCGGAGAACGGTAAGAGAGGTTGTTAAGGAGGTTGAGTAATGTCTAAGTACATGGTTGAGAGACTTAGGATGTTGCTTAAATGGAGAGAGTATGTTGTTTTACTTAAGAAGGCTGTTGACATGGTTCTCCCTGGTTCTAGAGTTTATGTTGTTGGTGCTGCTGAAGATAGGTTGACAGCTATTAGCGATATAGATGTAGTTATTGTTTATAGCGATCTCCCGAATACGGTTAGAGAGAGCTAGAATTATATCAAGGATTATGAGGGTTGCTGAAGAACTTGGTGTTCCATGGGATTATCCTTTTGAAATCCACCTTGTCACACCTATTGAAGCTAGGAGGTTTCTAAGTTATAGTAGATTTGTTGAGATTAATTAGTTGATTTGGTTTACACTTTATAATCTCTAGTTCTATGGATACATTATCTAGTAGTGGTTTATAGAATGGTGTATTCTCCTTGGAGGATATTGATTTTAGTAGAATGACATGGAGTATTATACGTGATCCTATATACAACTATATAGACTATAATAAGGAAGTTGAGAAACAAGTTATAGACTCTAAACCTGTGCAGAGACTACGTTGGCTAAGGCAGTTACAGCTTGCCCACATGGTTTATCCAGGTGCTGATCATAGCCGTTTCCAGCATAGTCTAGGTGTTATGCATTTAGCTGGGTTATTTTCACAACATCTTGTACAAGAGCTTTATAGATATGATGGGCTTGAGGGGTATAGTGTTGACGGGCTTGTAGAAGTTTCTAGAATAGCTGGTTTACTCCACGATGTAGGCCACGGCCCCTTCAGCCATGCTTTTGAAGAAGCTATCTACTGGTCTAAGAAGCTACCTATAAGTGATCATGAGGAGGCTGGATACTATATTGTAAAGTATAGCTGTATAGCTGATGTACTTGAGAAACATGGTTTATTAGAGCCAGTGCTTGAGCTTCTATCTTGTGAAAAGCCTTCTTCTAAACCATTATTACTTGTTAGGAATACTGTTAAAGAGTGGATTTACCCAGCTGATGTAATGGATTTCCTTATGAGAGATAGCTATTATACTGGTACACGTGAGTATGGTGTTGTTGATTATGAGAGACTTATTAAGCTTAGCCATGTTAATCCAGATAATTACTCATCTATAGCTCTTGAAGAGAGGGCTTATGGTACACTAGTTGACTATCTACGTAGCCGTATATCAATGTTTGAAAACGTATACATACACCCAGTATCAGCTATTTTCAGCCATACAGTGTCTTTGATGATGAAACGTGTTGATGAACTTACAGGTAGGTATAGTGAAGCTATTGAAAAGCTTAGCCATGGAGAACCAGATATGTATCTAGAACTTACAGATTATAGGGCAGTTCTTGACGGTTTAGAAGTTGCTAGGGAGCATGGTGATGAAGAGCTCTATAGACTTGTTGATAGTATATTGTATAGGAGGCCTCTATGGAAGCTATTGTATGAAGAGAGGGTTGCTCTTAGTGCTAGACAGTTATCTGGTATAACAGCAGCTATACTTCTTGAACAAAGTATTAGTCTACGTAGCCAGATATGGAGAGTACTTAGGGAAAGACTTGAGGATCGAGGGCTTGGGGATTATAGTAGTGGTTTCTGGGTTTCAATGAGTACTCTAAAACCAACCCCACCTATACCTAGTGGTTATATACAGCTCTGCCGTCTAGTTAATGGAGGTGTTGTTAATACAAGGGAATTAGGTGTACCAGATCTTCTTGAGAGAGAGGGTATTATGTTAAAGGTTTTGATAAGGATATATGCTTCTAAAGAATTTGTTAAAGAACCTTCTAGGAGAGAAGTTGGTGAGAGAATTGCTAGAGAGACATTGTTAGAGTTTGTTTCACCAAAAAGCTTCTTTACTGGTATAACAATGTAGAGGATAAAAACTATACTACATATTATATTACTATGGGTGTGTCTTATGGTGGAACTACTTGGTGTTAAGAAGATTGAGGCTATAGGTCTACCAGTACCAGAGGGTACAAACATCATTATTGGTAGAACACACTTCATTAAGAGTGTTGAAGACATCTATGAAGCACTAGTGACTAGTGTACCAGGTATAAAGTTTGGATTAGCATTCCTTGAGGCTAGTGGTAAGCGTCTTATAAGATATGATGGTAATGATGAAGAGCTTATCAAATTAGCTATTGAGGCTGCAGAGAAGATTGGTGGTGGACACTACTTTGTAATCTATATAAGGAAAGCATGGCCAATAAACATACTTAACACATTAAAGCATGTACAGGAGGTACTCTACATCCTTGTAGCAACAGCTAATCCTGTACAAGTAATTGTTGCAGAAACCGATCAGGGTAGAGCTGTTATAGGTGTTGTAGACGGCTATACACCACTTGGAGTAGAGGGTAGTGAGGATAAGAAAGAGAGGCACGAGTTCCTTAGAAAGATAGGGTATAAGAAGTAGCAACCACTCTATAGATAACCAGTGTTTTTCAACCACTCTTCTGGTGTATAGACTACTACTTCTAACCTATCTTCAAAATCCTTCTTATTCCATGTTACAAAAGAATCTATTAGATCAGAGTATTCATCAATAGCCCAAGCGATAACAGCATCTCCATAGCTCATACCTTTTCTTAAATAACTAAATACTTTCTCACAATACTCATTCCAGCCACTAGGTATGTCTGGAAACAATATACTCCATTCCCTTGATAACATGTATGCTTTATAAATCTCCATTCCCTTGTCTCCTCTATAAGCTCTAAAAACTATACTAACTAGCTCTAGGAGATTATGAATTGTTGTTGCAGGCTTAGAGACCTTTCTAAGAAATTCTTCATTTATGTGATATCTCTTATCCCAAGTGAATATATGGTGTATAGCGAGTACATCAGTATCAATAGCTACTAGACTCATTATTTCCTCCTCCTAACAACTCTTACAATATCATCAATATTGTCTGTGCCAAATACCTTTACAATATCCTCTCTAATACTTGGATCAAAAACTATCTCAAGCGGATCCATATCCTTTAACCTACCCCTTAGTCTATAAAGGACAAGCCTACCTACGTCACCTAGAGGTTTATACCATAAAGTAATAAGGTGTCTAATAGCATCCTCTATAGCTTCAGTCCTATTCTTATACCATCCCTCTTCAACAAGCTTATCTAGCTTCTCAACAAGATACTCTGAAATACGGGCTTGTACAAGCACAGTTCTACATTTCCTAGACTTACATATATGCATACTATCTACCATAATACTATATATAATAATTCAGATATAAAGATTATAAGGTATAGAAATATGATTCACATATCACTATTAGTACTCCCAATACTATAGGGATAAAGATGCTATGCTAAAACAAGCTATTCCAGTTAGTTCACTTAAGCTACACATAGGTTCTATCAAGGTTATTAATTCTCTTAGTATAGTTAAATCAGATAACTTTTTATAGTATACTCTAGAGTATATACTCTAGGGTATACAGTCCTTGGGATTTCATATAAACACCGTATTTATTGATCGTGAGGCTGAGTTGGAATTACTTAAGAGATTTGTTAAAGAAAGAGGGATCATACTTGTTTATGGTCGTAGACGTGTTGGTAAGACTAGGTTGTTGTTAGAGTTTATCCGTAGGTTTAATGGTAAGGTACTATATCATTTGTGTATTGATGAACCTATTAGTTTAATGCTTAAAAGAATTTCTAGAAAACTCTATAAGTTATTTAATGATGAAGTGTTGTTGTATAGGCCGTTAAATTCTTTTGATGAATTCTTTAACTATTTGAGTGATAAGGAGCTAGTTATTATATTTGATGAATTCCCTATACTAGTTATGAATTATCCACGTATTACTGGTTTACTACAGGAATTTATTGATCTACATAGTGGTAGGGTTTCAATTATATTATGTGGTTCATATATATCTATGATGGAGAAACTAGTTAGTTATGCTAGTCCATTGTATGGTAGGAGAGTAGCTACTATAAAGCTTGAGCCTTTAAAGTTCTATAGTATTAGAGGTTTTTTCCCAAATAAGGACTGGATTGAATTAGCATACATATACTCTGTAACTGATGGTATTCCAGAATACATACTCTGGTTTAATAGAGAGCTATCGTTTAGAGATAATCTCTTAGTAAATGTTTTAAGGAAGGGCTGCTACCTATATGATGAAGCTGAGAAGCTTTTAAGGTATGAGTTAAGAGACTTAACTATATATAATGCTATACTTGAAGCTCTAGCTTCTGGATATAATAGATTACATGATATATGTTCTAAAACAGGTTTTGATAGAACACATGTTATTAAGTATATTAGTGTACTATATGGGCTAGGTATAGTTGACTATATACAGTCTATACATTTAGGTATTAAAGAGAGGTTAAAGGCTAGAAATAGGCTCTACTTTATTAAAGACAACTACTTTAATTTCTATTATAGATACATTTTCCCATATAAAGAAATGTTAGAACAAGAGTTAGTAGAGGATGTTATAGACATTGTCTTAAAAGATTATGATAGCTATATGGGTTTTATTTTTGAGAAAATAGCTCTAGAACTCCTTATAGAGTTTAATAAAAGAGGTTTGTTAAAACATAGGTTTAAGAGAGTAGGTAGATACTGGTATAGGGATGTAGAAATAGATATTGTCACAATAGATGATGAGCTTAAGCAAGCTGTATTCTATGAAGTTAAGTGGAGTAGGTTGAAGAGAAGAGACGTTGAGAGGATAATAGATATGCTTATTGATAAGTCTCTAAAAACTAAATGGGCTAGAGAGTATAGCTTAAGCTATGGTGTAATAGCTAGAGAGTATAGTGAATCTGTAGATGATTTACTAGAGGAGGGCTATACATTACTAGAACTAAGAGATTTCAATAAAATAGTGGGTAAACACTAGCATGTATCCTTCACTTATCCACTATAGATAAGTCTCTCTACCACCACTTCACTAGGTATAGAGCTGTGTTCTCTAGATCAGGGTCTATGGTATAAGTGCTACTAGTATATAGCTACTATAGTCTACTACTCTCTCAGGATAGTTATAAACACTGGTACACGGGCCTTCTCTAGTAGTTCTATAAATTCTTCAAGACTTAAACCAGATAGTTTCTGTGCTAACCTTAGATCCCCTTTCTCAATAAACAATATTATAGCATACTTTAGTCTCGGCGGTAAACTGTTGATGAAACTCCAGTCTGCTTCTCTTCTCCTAATTTTTCTTTCAATATAGAGTTCTTCATCTTCTATGTATTCTTGAGAACTTGTGTCTTGTCTCTCCTTCATACCTCTTAATCTCCTCATCTATGTCTTCTATTAACCCTCTCTTAAATAGTTCTTGGAGTAGTTCATAGCTTCTCCACACACTAGCACTATACTTGGGATATAGTTTTACAAGGTTTAACACACCTCTATTCTCTGTTAATACTATAGCGTTTTCTCTAATACCTATAGCTAGTGCATAAGCTTCTGGTGGATCGAGGGTTCTTATACGTGGATCTCTTATACTTGTTTCAACAAGTTCTCTAACAAGACTAGCTATCTCTCTCCTAAACGGGTAGAATACTAGAAAACCTCTAGCTAAGAGCTCTGATATAAACACTATAGTGTTCTCACTACGTATTTCATTAAGCACTTCATCAACTATGTAGCAGTAGTCAAAAACCTTTAGAAGTAGTTTCCTCCTACTATATCTCGTCCAGTCAATGAGAAAGCATGTATCAATAGAACATATCATTATACAATCCCTCTCCTCTCTAGTGAAATAGTATCTTTACTCTTCTACAACTACGACTTTAGGGATACGGGCCTTAATCCTTAATTCAATAAATTCATCAAGTGTTAAACCAGCTAATCTAGATGCTTTATACTCATCACCAGTCTCTATATACAGTAGTAGTGCGTGTCTAAGTTTTGATGGTAGACTATTGATGAAACTCCAGTCTGCTTCCCTACTTCTAATCTCCTTTTCAACAATCTCATCTATTCTAACTTGTACTCTTCTAGTCTTCCCTCGATCTCTACTCATTACTCCTACCCTTTCTCTACAATAAAACTCTTATACTAACTTAGCTATTAATCTATTGCATTAGCCAGTATTCATGTTGTAGATTAGCAGTGTTCTTAGCTATAGTTTATATGCTTTCTTCTAAGATACTGGTTTCTCTATACTCTCAAGGCTATAGCTTATTTATTATCGCTTGCCTTATTATTGGGTCTATGATATGGTATTCGTTGTTTCTTTTCTCTACTATACTTGTCTTTACTAGTCTTTGGAGGAGGTTGTTGAATGTCTTGTCATCAATTTCTACTCCCTCTACTGCTTCTAGATATCTCTTTATCATACTCCATCTACTAACTCCACTAGCTATTGCTTTTAGTAAAACCCTGTATCTCCAACTCTGTGTTTTTGACAAGAACCTAGTTATCTCCCTATAAGCTGTTTCAACTGCTTTCTCTCTCAGAACATTAAAATCTCTAACACCCTGTACACCAATATACCATCCATAGTATGTAAGCCAACCTATAACTCCATCACAATCCCTTATAATAGCC